>NZ_LKEK01000048.1:0-87058 GCF_001466905.1 Pseudomonas sp. ICMP 3272 | reverse complement strand
CTACTTTGGCCCCATCAAAGTAGGTCGCCGAGGGGCGAAAAGGTGACCTGAGTCGAACCCCAATCTGCCTGAAACCACAGAATCGTCGTGTGACGCGGAGCGTCACGAAATGCATTACCACGCGGAGCGTGGGAACGAGAATTAGCCCCCCCAAGAGGCCGAAGAGCCTCGCCTGTCTCGATGACCTTCCTTGCTGCCAGACACTTTCCATTCATTTGTGGGAGCTTTGAACATGGTCAATCGTCTACACGGCAAATCCCTTACAGCTTTACTCGCGCTAGGTGCCTTTGCTCCGATTGCGCAGGCAACTGACGCCCCCGTACTGAACACCGGCAGCACGGCATGGATGATCACCGCAGCCGTGCTGGTGCTGTTCATGTGCCTTCCGGGGCTGGCACTGTTTTACGGCGGGCTGGTGCGGGCCAAGAACATGTTGTCGCTGTTCACCCAGTGCTTCGGCATTGCCGGAGTGGTCGGCGTACTGTGGGTCATCTACGGCTACAGCATGGTGGTGGATACCAGCAACATGGTCGAAGGGCAGGTGAGCTTCAACAGCTTTGTCGGCGGACTGAGCCGCGCGTTTCTGGCCGGCATGACCCCCGACAGTCTGGTCGGTGACATTCCGGAAGGCGTGTTTGTGACCTTCCAGATGACCTTCGCCATTATCACGCCTGCGCTGATTGCCGGAGCCTTTGCCGAACGCATGAAATTCTCGGCCGCGCTGCTGTTCATGGCGCTGTGGTTCACCCTGGTGTATGCGCCGGTGGCGCATATGGTCTGGGGCGGGGCAGGGGCACTGATGCACAACTGGGGCGTGCTGGACTTTGCCGGTGGCACCGCCGTGCACATCAATGCCGGTGTCGCGGCACTGGCGGCGTGTCTGGTGCTTGGCAAACGCAAGGGCTATCAGAATACCCCGATGCCTGCACACAACCTGAGCCTGACCATGGCTGGCGCGGCGATGCTCTGGGTCGGCTGGTTTGGTTTCAATATCGGCTCCGGTGGCGGCCTGAACGGCACCTCAGGCATCGTCATGCTCAACACGCAAGTGGGTGCCTGCGCCGGAATACTCGGCTGGATGTTCACCGAGTGGTTCAAGGTCGGCAAACCCAGCGCGCTGGGTCTGGCAAGCGGCGCGTTGGCGGGTCTGGTCGGCATCACCCCGGCGTGTGCCTACGTCGGAGTCGGCGGAGCACTGGCGATTGGCGTGCTGTGCGGGGTGTTCTGCTACCTGAGCGTGACCGTCCTGAAGAAACGCCTGGGTTACGACGACAGCCTCGATGTCTTCGGCCTGCACGGCATCGGCGGCATGATCGGTGCAGTGCTCACCGGCGTGTTCTGCGTGCCGGCAATGGGCGGGCTGGTGCCGGACGTAACCGTGGGAGCCCAGGTGATTGCCCAGATCAAAGGCGTGCTGTTCACCACGGTATATTGCTTCGCAGTCAGCTGGATCATCCTCAAGGCCGTGCAGGCACTGATCGGCCTGCGTGCACATGAATCAGTGGAGGAAATGGGCCTGGACCTGGCTGAGCATAATGAACGGGCTTATAACCATTGAGATAACTGTCGTGCCAATGTCATGTCTTGCCCGTCATCACTGCGCATAAAAACCGCCGTGTGACGCAGAGCGTCACGAACTGCATTCCCACGCGGAGCATGGGAACGATCAATATTGTGGTCTGAGCAGCATTTTCAGTGCTCCTCAGACCATCTCAACACTCAACGAAACACCGGCACCACGTGCTTGATGAACAGCTCAAGTGATTTTTTCTTCTCGGCGTGCGGCAGACTGTTGTCGCACCAGAAGCTGAACTCGTCGACCCCCAGCTCCTGGTAATGACGGATGCGCGGGATGATCTCTTCCGGCGTGCCGATCATGGTGTTCTTGCGGATATTCTCCAGCTCGAACTCCGGACGCTCCTTGAATTTCTCTTCCGGGCTGGGCGCCAGAAAACCATTCACCGGCGTCTGCTTGTTGCCGAACCAGGCGTCGAAGGTGCGGTAGAACTTCGCGATGGCGGCAGCACCGGTTTTCCAGCCTTCAGGGTTGTCCGCAGCATGCACATGCGTGTGGCGCAACACCATCAGTTGTGGCCGAGGTACGTCAGGGTTATTGGCCAGCGCTGCTTCGAACTTGTTCTTCAGGTCGACGACTTCTTCGTCGCCCTTCATCAATGGTGTGACCATCACATTGCAGCCGTTCTGCACGGCGAAGTTATGCGAATCAGGGTCGCGCGCAGCGATCCACATGGGTGGCGTGTTGATCGGCTTGGGCACGGAGGTCGAAGTCGGGAATTTCCAGATATCGCCGTCGTGGGCGTAGTCACCCTGCCATAGCGCACGCACCACCGGCACCATTTCGCGCATCGCCTTGCCGCCTTCGGAGGCCGGCATGCCGCCCGCCATGCGGTCGAACTCCACTTGATAGGCGCCGCGTGCCAGGCCGACTTCCATGCGTCCGTTGCTGATCACATCCAGCAGCGCGCATTCTCCCGCCACCCGCAACGGATGCCAGAACGGCGCAATGATGGTGCCCGCGCCCAGATGGATGCGCGTGGTTCTGGCGGCCAGATACGCCAGAAGTGGCATCGGGCTCGGCGAGATGGTGTATTCCATCGCATGGTGTTCGCCGATCCATACGGTGCTGAAACCGCCTTGCTCAGCCATCAGCGTCAGCTCGGTCAGGTCTTCGAAAAGCTGGCGATGACTGACACTTTCATCCCAGCGTTCCATGTGCACGAACAACGAAAACTTCATGACACTTACCTCGTTTAAATCCTGCTGCCTGCACGGGCATGGTGAGTTATTTCTGTCTGATGGTATACCGTAATACTTTACGTGCAAGCGTTTTTTGCGTCCGACGTGTTGGCTGAATGGCGAGGCAGCCGAAACGAAAAAAGCGCCTCATGAGAGGCGCTTTCGGGCGTGGTGAATTCAGCCGGGGAGGTGCTTGATCAGGGCGAGATCAGCTGCAGGCTTCGGACTCGATATAGTCGGCTGTGGAGTCACGTATCACCGGTCCCATGCCGCTGATGGCCTGAGCCTGTTCCATGATCTCCAGGGTAGAGCCGGTGCCCACCAGGTTCACTGTGTGATTGGCGCAGTTGTAGACGCGCTTGGAGTAGATCACGCCCAGCAGACCTTCACGTCGAGTAACGACGACGCGCGCTTGGGCGCTGCCGCTTTTCTCCACCAGCGCGTGCTGCCCGGTCGGGTCATGGGGGACGGGTATGGTCTTGCCTTCGGCATGTGCCGACAGCGCTGGTATCATCAAGGCCAGAAAACAGGCATGCAGTTTCATCGGTGCTCCTGCGGATGAACGCGGTTTCATTGGATCCAAAAATACCCTAGCCATTTGATTCTGGATAGCTGCGCGGTCAGCCTTCCGTCGGTTTGTTTCTGCGCAATTAACACTGCGTGAGTGAGTAACCCGGCCAGGTACTGTTGCTCTGGCAACAGCGTTTCGACAGCCTGCCGAAGTGCAAACAGTTGACGCTACCCTCCAGACGCTGCAACCCTTTGATCTATAGTCATTTAACTGTCTGGCACGGTTGCTGCTCTGTGCTTCTGCAAGCCCGTTCGATTAATGCGCTCGGGAAGCCTGCAGTCAGAGGAGTGCCGATATGAGCCAATCTTCCATAAAATTTGCGTACTGGGTGCCGAACGTCAGCGGTGGGCTGGTCGTCAGCAAGATCGAACAGCGCACCAGCTGGACCATCGACTACAACCGCAAGCTGGCGCAGATCGCCGAGCAATCCGGTTTCGAATATGCGCTGACGCAAATTCGCTTCACCGCCGGTTACGGTGCGGAATTCCAGCATGAGTCCGTAGCGTTCAGCCATGCCCTGTTGGCGGCCACCGAAAAGCTCAAAGTCATTGCAGCAATATTGCCAGGACCGTGGACGCCCTCTGTGGCGGCCAAACAACTGGCAACCATTGATCAGCTCACCGCCGGGCGCGTGGCGGTCAATATTGTCAGCGGCTGGTTCAAGGGCGAGTTTCAGGCCATTGGCGAGCCCTGGCTGGAGCACGACGAGCGCTATCGCCGTTCCGAAGAGTTCATTCGGGCCCTCAAGGGTATCTGGACCACCGACAATTTTACCTTCAAGGGCGACTTCTATCGCTTCCACGATTACACCCTCAAACCCAAGCCGATCCAGCGTCCTCATCCAGAGATCTTTCAGGGCGGCAGTTCACGTGCTGCGCGGGATATGGCGGCCCGGGTGTCAGACTGGTATTTCACCAATGGCAATACCGTCGAAGGCATCAAGGCCCAGGTCGATGACATTCGAGCCAAGGCTGCCGCGAACGGCCATTCGGTGAAAATCGGCGTCAATGCCTTCATCATTGCCCGGGACACCGAAGAAGAAGCGCGAGCGGTGCTGGCCGAAATTGTCGACAAGGCAGACCCGGAAGCCGTCAATGCGTTTGGTGATGCCGCGAAACAGGCCGGCAAGGCCAGCCCGGAAGGCGAGGGCAACTGGGCCAAATCCACCTTTCAGGATCTGGTGCAGTACAACGATGGCTTCAAGACCAATTTGATCGGCACGCCGCGCCAGATTGCCGAGCGCATCGTCGAGCTCAAGTCCGTTGGCGTCGACCTGGTACTTTCCGCATTTCTGCATTTCCAGGAAGAAGTCGCCTATTTCGGCGAGCATGTATTGCCTTTAGTGCGCGAACTGGAAGCCGCAGCACTGCGCAAACCTGTCGCCGAAACGGCCTGAAGCCTCGCCAATAACAGCGTCCTGCCTTGCCCCTGTAAGCGAGCTTCGCTTCCAGCCCCTTCAGTAAGCAGCCCTCCAGAAAATCAGGCACCACTGTGATCCAGTGCGTGCCTGTCTGCGTAAGTTGAACCCCGATCAACCAATAGACCGCTGTACGTGGCATTATGATGCCACTCTCTGGCATGCTTCATTGATGCCAGGCCTTCAGGTACGGCCGAGCGCTTGCCGACAATGGCAGTTGATAGCGAAAGGATTGTCGATGGCCCCTGAGCAATCAGGTCCGGTTTTCAGAAAAACCAGATGCACTGGTTCTCACCTGTTGTGGAGGCAAGTTTTGAAACGCGACCTTCGGCTTGCGTCATGGCTGATCTTCGTAGTGTGCGCCTGCGTGGTGATGTTGATGGCCTGGCAAGCATGGACCGCGCGCCGTAACACGCTGGAGAACATCCAGACCAGCACGATTAATCTGGCTGGGGCGCTGAGCACTTACACGGACGGCATTTTCAAACAAAGCGAGCTGATGCTGATCGGCCTGACGGAGCGTGTCGAAAGAGACGGTGCCGGGCCCGAGCAGATCGAGCGTCTCAGATGGGTCATTGCCCGTGAGATGGGCGCGTTGCCGCAAATCGGTACGGTTTCGCTGTACAACGCTGACGGTATTTGCACCTTTTCAACCAATCCCAAGGCGATTGGCGTCAACAGCACCCAGCGCGAGTTCTTTCAGCACCACCTTCAGACGCCTGACAAAGCACCTTACATCGGCCCGACGATTCGCAGTCGCGCCTCCGGCGAATGGGTCATATCGGTCAGCAGGCGCATCAACCACCCTGATTCGAGTTTTGCCGGGCTGATGGTCGTGACCATTGGTGTCGATCATCTGTTGAAGTTCTATTCGGATATTCAGGTCGGCAAAACCGGCATCATCAGCCTGACGTCGACGGCCGGGCAGTTGCGTGTGCGCTATCCGCACCTGGAAGCGGAAATAGGTCGTGACCTCTCATCGACGCCGATCTTTACTTCTGAGCGCAATCGACCCTCTGGCACCACTCAGTTTGTCTCCAGAATCGACGGCGTTGCGCGCTTTTATGCGTTCAAGCGCAGCGCCGTGTACCCGATTGTCACTGTCGTCGCGCTGGGCCAGAAAGAGGCCATGCTCGACTGGCTGGGCCAGACCAAACAGTCGATTCTGGTCATGCTGGTGCTGCTCGGGCTGGTGGTCGGCCTTGGCATCCGTCTGATAGGGCACATTCACAGCCGTATACGTGCGGAAGATCAGTTACTCGATTCTCAGGCAGCCCTCATCCAGTTGAATCAGCACCTGGAGTTCATAGCTTCGGAAGACAAGCTCACCGGGCTGGCCAATCGCAGAAGATTCGATCAGTTTCTGGAGGTTGAATTCAAGCGTGCCAGACGCGAGCGCAGCCTGCTCTCACTGATTCTGATCGATGCCGATCATTTCAAGCGCTACAACGATCATTACGGCCATCTGGCTGGTGACGAGTGCCTGGTGGCAATGGCCCGTGTGGTCGAACAATGCATCCGCCGCCCCGGTGATGTCGCTGCTCGTTATGGCGGTGAAGAGATCGCGGTGGTGCTGCCCGGCACTGACGAGTCGAGTGCTCGTCAGGTGGCCGAGAACATCCTGCAGGCTATCCGCGACGAGCAGATCGAGCATCCCGCCAGCCCGTTTGGCATCGTGACGGTCAGCCTCGGCGTTGCCACCTTCGTCGGCACGGATCGACAACTCGACCAGCGCAGCCTGATCGAACTTGCCGACCGTGCGCTGTATGCCGCCAAGTCACAAGGTCGCAACCGGGTGAATGTGGCGTCGGAAATCGCTACCAGCACACTGCCGGCCTGGACCCGCGTAAAGGCATCGGCGGACCCGCAAACCGACAGCAGGCCAACGGCGGAGTGACGGGATTGAAGCCCGCCAGCCCGCTGACCACTCGTCGTTTATGGTTTCTCGGGTAGCTGTGCATCGCCACCAACCTGCTGTACGTGCGGCTTGCGGCGCAACACTGACAGCACCCAGACAAAAAATATCGGCACCAGAATCACGCCCAGCAGTGTAGCGCTGAGCATGCCGCCTATGACGCCGGTGCCGATCGCGCGCTGGCTCGCAGCGCCTGCGCCGGTCGCCAGCGTGAGGGGCACGACGCCAAGGATGAAGGCCAGCGATGTCATGACAATCGGCCGAAAGCGCAGTCGCGCAGCCTGAAGTGCCGCGTTACGCAGCGAATGGCCTTGATCCCACAGCTCCTTGGCGAATTCGACGATGAGAATCGCGTTTTTTGCTGCCAGCCCGATGATGGTGATCAACCCGACCTTGAAATACACATCGTTAGGCATGCCGACCGCAGTCACTGCCAGCACGGAGCCCAGCGCACCGACGGGTACGATCAGCATCACCACCAGCGGAATCGCCCAGCTTTCATACAGCGCAACCAGCAGCAGGAACACCACCAGCAGCGCCAGGCCGAACAGGCCGGCTGCCTGGCCGCTGGCGACTCTTTCCTGATAGGAGAGGCCGGTCCATTCATAGCCGATGCCTTGCGGCAGCTCGGAAACGATCCGTTCGATTTCCGCCATCGCTTCACCTGTACTCACACCCGGTGCTGCATCGCCGGAAATCCTGAACGCGGGGTAGCCGTTGTAGCGGGCGATTTGCACCGGGCCTTGTTCCCATTGCGTCGAAACGAATGCGCCCAGCGGCACCAGCGTGCCGCTGCTGTTGGGCACGTAGAGCTTGAGTACGCTTTCCGGAGTCATTCGCGAACTTTGTTCTGCCTGCACGACGACACGTTGCTGACGTCCGGCATTGGCGAAATCGCTGATCACCGAGGAGCCGAATGCAGTGGACAGCGCGTTGCTGATCGACTCGAAACTCACGCCGAGCGCACGGGCTTTTTCGCGGTCGATATTTAGGCGTAACTGCGGCGCTTCGGCCAGACCTTCCATCATCGCGTAGAGAATTTTCGGGTTGCCGTTGGCTTTGCCCAACAGCTCGTTGCGCGCCGCCAGCAACGCTTCACGGCCCAGGCCTGCGCGGTCTTGCAGGCGCAGCGAGAAGCCACCCGAGGTGCCCAGGCCGTCAATGGGCGGTGGCGTCACCGCCATCACCGTACCGTCGCCCAGCCCGGCAAAATGCTGGTTGAACGCTGCCGCTTCTTCAGCCGCCGACTGACCCTTGCCGCGCTCCGACCAGTCCTTCAGGGTCGGGAACGCCAGACCGGCGTTTTCACCCATACCGGAGAAGCTGAAGCCCAGCAGCATGGTCACCGCGCCGGTTGCCTCGCGTGACAGCATGTAGTTTTCCAGCAGTTGTGCGGTGGCGTCGGTACGCGCCCGGGTCGCGCCGGGCGGCAGTTGCACGTCGATGATCAGGTAACCCTGATCTTCCACGGGCACAAAAGACTCCGGCAGACGCAGGTAGAAAAAGCCCAGCAGACCGACGATACCGACGTACAACAGCATGTAGCGGCCAGCGCGTTTGATCATGCTGGAACTGGCCCGCTCGTAACGGTCGGTGAATTTACCGAACAGCCGATTGAAGCCGCCGAAGAACCCACGCTTCTCACTGTGCCCGGCAGGAATCGGCTTGAGCAACGTGGCACACAGTGCCGGGGTAAAGGTCAGGGCCAGGAAACCCGAGAACAGAATCGACACGGCCAGCGACAGCGAGAACTGCTGGTAGATGACCCCGACCGAGCCACCCATGAACGCCAATGGCAGAAACACGGCGGCCAGTACCAGCGTGATACCGAAAATCGCGCCGGAGACCTGCTGCATTGCCTTGACCGTTGCGGCTGCCGGAGAAAGGCCTTCTTCGGCCATGATCCGCTCGACGTTTTCCACCACCACAATGGCGTCGTCGACCAGAATACCGATGGCCAGCACCATGCCGAACATGGTCATCATGTTCACCGAGAAGCCCATCAGGTACATGATCGCCAGGGTCCCGGCCAGACACACCGGCACCACAATGGTCGGGATCAGCGTGTAGCGAATGTTCTGCAGAAACAGGAACATGACCAGGAACACCAGCACCATGGCCTCGATCAGAGTGTAGATCACCTTGTCGATGGCCACGTCGACGAAACGCGAAGTGTCGTACGGTATCGAAAACTCGACGCCTTCCGGGAAATTGACCGACAGCTCGGTGAGGCGCTGCTTGACTGCCCGGGCGGTCTGGATCGCATTGGCACCTGGTGACAGTTGCACGGCACCGGCCACTGCACGCTGCCCGTTCAGGCGCGATTCAAAACTGTAATCCTGACTGCCGATGGCCACACGTGCCACATCGGACAAATGCACAGCAGAGCCGTCTTCGTTGGCGCGCAGAACGATGCGGCCGAACTCCTCCGGGTTGTCCAGCGTGCCCTTGACCGCCAGGGTCGCGGTCAATTCCTGCAGTGATGAGCCCGGACTGCTGCCGAAGCTGCCTGCCGGAACTTGCACGTTCTGCGCCCGAATGGCCGCGTTCACGTCATCGATGGAGAGCCCGAAACCAACCAGCTTCTGCGGATCGATCCAGACCCGCATTGCGGCTTCGGCGGCGAAAAACTGTAACCGGCCGACGCCGTTCACCCGGCTGATTTCATTATTGACGTTGCGGGCCGCGTAGTCGGCCAGCGCGACCGTATCCTTGGTAGCCGAGCCGTCCTTGTAGTTCAGGGTAAAGATCAACAGGAACCCGGAGCTGGCCTGTTCGACTTGCAGGCCCTGGCTGAGCACCGTCTGCGGCAGACGCGCTTCGGCTTTCTTGATACGGTTCTGGACTTCAACCTGTGCCAGGTCCGGGTTGGTGCCCGGTACGAATGTCACATTGATTTCAGCGCTACCGGTCGAGTTGCTGGTCGACTCGTAATACAGCATGCCCTTGGCACCGTTCAGCTCTTCCTCGATGACGCTGGTCACCGAATCGACCAGCACTTTCGCGGATGCGCCGGGGTAAGTAGCGGTAATGGTGATCTGCGGCGGTGCCACATCAGGGTACTGCGCCACTGGCAAGGCGGGCAGGGCCATCAGGCCTGCCAGCAGAATGAACAGGGCCAGCACCCAGGCAAAGTTGGGTCGCTTGATAAAGAACAGAGACATGAACGGTGATCCTCGATCGCGCTGAAGGCGGCTTTATTGCGACTTGGATTGCGGCTGGGCGGAGGGCGATTTGGCGACGACCTTGTCACCGGAATTGAGCCCGGTCATGTTGCCGACGACAACCTGTTCACCTGCCTTCAGCCCCTCGGTGATCTGCCAGCGCGAATCCTGCATTGCGCCGGTTTTGACCGGGCGGACTTCGACCGTACCGTCCTGGGCAATCACCAGTACGCGGGCTGCGCCATCACTGGAGCGCTGAACGGCACGTTGCGGGACGAGGATGGCATTGGCATCGACCCGCTGCGGTGTGCGCACTCGCACATACATACCGGGCAGCAACACGCCTTTGGGGTTGGCGAAGCGGGCGCGTAACGACACCTGGCCGGTGGTCCGGTCTACTGCAACGTCGGTAAACAACAGGGTGCCGGTGCTTTTATAATCAGTGCCGTCGACGCTCAGCGACAGCGCGTCTTCGCCACCCTTGGGCAGGCGACCTTCCTGAATGGCCGCGCGCATTTGCAAGGCGTCGGCGACCGGCTGGGTGAAGTCGGCGTAGACCGGGTCGAGTTGCTGAATGGTTGCCAGCAGGGTGGTTTCGCCCTGACCGACCAGCGCGCCTTCAGTGACCATTGCGCGGCCGATGCGCCCTGAAATAGGCGCTTTGACCGTGGCATAGCCCAGGTTCAGTCGGGCCGTTTCGACATCTGCCTGAGCCGACTTTTTAGCGGCGATGGCGTTTTGCAGCGCCGAGCGGGCGGTGTCGAAGGTCTGGCGGCTGACCGCTTCGATTTCGACCAGCGACTCGTAACGTTTGACCGTGGCCTTAGTCTCGAACAGCGTGGCTTCTGTACGGGCCAGGTCGCCCTGAGCCTTGGACAGCGCGGCCTTGAACGGTGCCGGGTCGATCTGGAACAGTACCGCGCCCGCTTTCACATCGGCGCCTTCCTCGAAATTGCGCGTGAGCACGATACCGGCCACCCGGGCGCGTACCTGCGCCACACGAACCGGTTCGATACGGCCCGGCAGTTCGTCGACGACAGTGAATGATTCGGCTTTGACCTCGATGGCTTCCACCTCTTTGGGCGCTGTCGATGCCGCGTGATCCTGCTGCTGTTTCTGCTCGCACCCGGCCAGACCGAACACTGCCAGTAGGGCTACTGCAGGCATGACACGCCAATCGCTCAAACTACTCATCGCTCACCCGGGCGCAGCCCATCAGACACTAAAGCCGCGAATGATCTACTGTGTAAGAGAATGAGTCAATATTGACTCATGTGAGACTTTAGTGACTAATTGTGTGTAGGCTTTGAGAACGCGGTAAGGTTTCTGCACAATGCGCCGCCTGCCACTTATACGAGTTGAAGACGTACCCAATGGAATTACCTGCTGCTGACGACAAATTTCTGAAAGCCCTGGCCGTTGCGCTGGTTGACCATTCCAACGGTACGCTCAAGGACATTGCTCAAGCCGCTGGCGTCAGCAAGGCGACGCTCAACCGCTTCTGCGGCACCCGCGCCAACCTCGTGGAACTGTTGCTCAATCACGCCTCGGACCTGATGAACCAGATGGTCGCTGACGCGGATCTGCAGCATGCTCCGCCGCTGGAAGCGCTTCAGCGACTGGTCGACAACCACCTCATGCACCGCGAAATGCTGGTTTTTCTGGTATTTCAGTGGCGCCCGGATTCGCTCGATGAAAGCAGCGGAGGGCGCCGCTGGTTGCCTTACTCCGACGCCCTTGATGCGTTTTTCCTGCGTGGTCAGCATGAAGGTCTGTTCCGGATCGACGTCAGTGCCGCCGTCCTTACCGAAATGTTCGCAGCGCTGCTCTCCGGGATGGTCGACGCCGAACGCCGCGGCCGTGTGGCTCGCGCCGGTATGGGCGCATTGGTGACGCAGTTTTTTCTGCACGGCGCGGCGGCACGCTAAGCAAGTCTGTGCAGACGTCAGAAATCATAGGCAATCTTGCTGTACCAGAAGCCACCGCCCGGATAGAACGGTGAATTGCCGTACAGGTTGAGTCCAACGGCGGAAGGAATTGCGTTTTTGTCCGGGCGCACATCGAAGATATTGGTGCCACCGACGCTGAGGGTGATGTTGTCGTAGAGGGTGTAGGACACATCCAGGTCGGTGATCCACTTGGCCCCGAAGCTGCGATCTCCGCTCTCCAGCTGCTGGAGGGTCTTGACCTTGCCGTAGCGGGTGGTTTGCAGGTTCACGCCCAGATCGCCCAGCGTCCATTTACCGCCCAGCACCCATTTGGTTTTCGGTTGGGCATCGGTCAGGTCGCCTTCGCGGGCCCGGCCGACCCAGGTCAGGCTGCCGCCGGGGTTGTTGCCCAGGCCCTGCAAGGCTGCCGGTGCGTCCTTGACGTCGGTGATGATGGTCTTGTTGTAGTTGAACCCGGCGCTCCAGCGCACGTTGCCCCATGCACCGTACTGGCTGGAATGGTCGAGGACGATGTCCAGGCCGCGCGTGCGAGTGTCAAAGGCGTTGGCGTAATACGAAGTCCAGGTGCTGGTGTCCACACCTTGAGCCGTGAGAATGGGCGCCAGCGCTGGGCCGTACAGGCTTTCGGTACGGGCGATGCGGTCGGCGATCTCGATCCAGTAGGCGTCTGCGGTCAGGCTGGTGCGCGGTGCCGGTTGCCAGGTCACGCCGAAGCCCAGATTGCGCGATTTTTCCGGGTCCAGGGTGGTCGCGCCGAGCGCCTGGGCCAGCGCCGAGTTGACCGGCGCGATGCGCGTTACCGCGGGCACGATGGTGCCATCCGGCGCAGCACCGACCCGGTTGTCCGAGATGCTGTAGCCGACCTGGGTCAGCGAGGGCGCACGAAAGCCAGTGCCGACGGTGCCGCGTACGGCGAAAGTGTCGGTGAATTCGTAGCGCGAGTTGAGCTTGGCACTGACCGTGTTGCCCGAGTCATCGTCGAAATGCTCTGCACGCAGCGCCAGGTCGACAAACAACGGTTCTATCGGGGTGATACCGAAATCGACGTAAGCTGCGTAGTTGTTGCGTTGCAGGCTGGTGGCATCCAGCGGCGAGATGACCGCTGCGGCCTGGGCGGCAATCGACGCCAGTTGCCCGGCCAGCGGGTTGGCCTGGCCATTGGGCAGGGTGGCCGGAAAGCGATAGCCGCCTACCTGATAGGCCTGCGCGTCGCCGGAAAACGTCCGGAACCGTTCCCAGCGATGTTCAAGCCCTGCGGACACTTGCAGCGGCACGCCAAACAGCCCGTCGAACGCACGGGTGATGTCGACGTTGTTGACCCATTGTTCGAATCGATAGGTTGCCAGGTCGTCGAACGACGTCGGCGAGGCCGGTCCCAGCGACGGGTTGATGGTCAGGTCGCTGTACTGATGGTTGTTGTTGCGCCCGTATGTAGTGCTCAGGTCCCAGTTCCAGCCCAGCGCTTCACCCTTGGCGCCAATCAGGTACTGATAGTCGGTATCGTCCAGGTTGTTCAGCGGGTAGTAGCCGTCGGCAAACAGTTCGGGAATGTTGGCGTTGCTGTTGGGATAGCGGAAGTAGTTGTTGATGATGGCGTCACGCTGCCCATAGGTGCCGTAGGAATACAGTGTGGTCTGATCACCCAGCGGCAATTCGGCGTTGTAGGCCAGGTTGAATGCCTTGATCTGCGGGTCGCCATTCTTCACGCCGACCCGATCCCACGTCGCCTCTCGAGGGTCGCCAGGAAAGTAGGCGTTATTGGTGGCTCTTTCGTTCCAGCTGGCATCGCCACGCCTGCGGGCGTCGGCCGAAAGATGCAGAAAGCCGCCGTCGCCCAGTTCGAAGCCGGTGTCCCCTTCGAACTTGGACACTTCGCCTTCGCCGCTGTACAGCTTGCCGTACGTCACCCCCAGATGGCCGCCCTCGGCGCTGGATTTGAGAATCACGTTGATCACCCCGGCAATCGCATCCGAGCCGTATTGCGCAGCGGCACTGTCCTTGAGCACCTCGATCCGCTCCACCGCGCTGATCGGGATCATGTCGATGTCCACCGAGTTCGCGCCGCTGCTGTCGGTCGAGCCATTGGCGGGCAGGGCGCTGTTATGGCGGCGTTTGCCATTGACCAGCACCAGCGTGTAGGCCGGTGCAAGGCTGCGGTTGGACAACGGGCGGATGGTCGAGTTATAGCCTGCGACGTTGGTGCCATAGTTGAACGAAGGCAGCAGTTTGGCGATGGCTTCGGTCAGGTCGGCGCGACCGGTTTTCAGTAACTGATCGCTGGTTACGATATCAATCGGGGCCGGGCTTTCAGTCACGGTGCGCTGTGTACCGCGAACCCCGGTGGAAATCACCGTGACCTTGTCCAGCCGGGCCTCACGGTCGAGGGTTTCATCGGCGGCCTGAGCGGGGTTCATCAGGCCAAGGCCGACAAGCGCTATGCTTTTGATCAGCGGGTTGCGCAGGGCGTGGCGGGGAGCTTGAGCGGGTAAGGCCATGACGGAGTGATCCTTGGGCAATGCTGAGAAAGTTCTGGGCACCTCCACAAGGCAAGGGTCGGTTTGCTGGCGAATATAGGGTTATGAAACGAGCCTGTGAAAGGCCTTTTGGTTATATGTTAATTATAAAAATATTGAATTATTTTTATTTATTATATGTTTTATATGCATTTAAAGCGTTGCGCACGGGTGTTCGGTAACAGTACTTGAGGGTGGTAAAGCTGCCTGTGCTGTTTTGTCGCACGACGTATTGCAGCCCATAAGCCCGACGTTTGCACGCCTGCTCATGGTTTGAAACAGGATTGGCGGTATTCCCTGTTGCCTTGGGGTGGTAAATTCGCCGCCTTTGAATGTGTCAGAACCCACGCGCCTAACCCTCCAGGGGACGCAAGACATGACGTACCAACCGACCCGCCGCGAGGTGGTCACAGGCCTATCGTTGCTGAGCCTTGGCCTGCTGACTGGCTGCGGCAATTCCAATGCCTTGCCGTTCAAGCACGGCAAAGACATGAGCAACGAGATAGTTGGCCGCAACTTCCGACTCAAGGATGCACAAGGCAACGTCAAGACCCTGTCGAGTTTTCGTGGCCTGATGCCGATGATCTTCTTCGGCTTCACCCAATGCCCGGCCATTTGCCCGACGGCACTGGCGCGAGCTGCACAGATCAGAAAGCTGATGGGCGAAGAGGGCAAGACCCTCCAGGTAGTGTTCATTACCCTCGACCCGGAGCGTGATACGCCCGAGGTGATCGACGCCTACGTGAAGGCTTTCGATCCGACCTTCGTCGCCCTGTCCGGTACGCTTGAAGAAACGGCCGCAACGGCAAAGGAGTTCGGCGTATTCTTCGAAAAGGTCCCGCTGGGCGACACCTACACGATCTCGCATACCGCCACCAGTTATGTCTACGACACCCGCGGCGTGCTGCGCCTGGGCCTGTCGCACAGGCTGTCCGCCCAACAATGCACTGAAGATCTGCTCACTTTGATGGAAGTATGCTGATGACCGTTCTGATTCGTAACGTCGCAAAGCCTCTGTTGCTGACCCTTTCGCTGCTGGGCCTGAGCGCTCAGGCGCTGGCCGAAACCAAAGTCGATGACGCCTGGGTGCGTGCCACTGTGCCAGGCCAGTCCGCCACTGGTGCGTTCATGCGCATCACTTCGGACACGGACAGCAAGCTGGTCGACGTTGCTTCACCTGTTGCGAAAACCGTGCAGATCCATGAGATGAGCATGAAAGGCGACGTGATGAGCATGCAGCGCGTCAACTCGGTCGACCTGCCGGCCGGCAAACCGGTGATGCTCGATTCCGACGGTTACCACGTGATGTTCATGGGTTTGGCCGCGCAGGTCAAAGAGGGCGACCAGGTGCCTCTGACCCTGACCGTGGAAGATGCCAAGGGCGTGAAAGAGTCGATTCAAGTCACCGCAATTGCGAAGTCACTGACTAGCGACGAGCACAGCGGGCATGGTGATCACAGCGGTCATTGAGCCTGATCTACCTGACGGCTATCGTTCCTCACGCTCCATTGAGGGAATACCTTTCATGACGCTGCGCGTCACAACTCTGCGCCGCACTGCAATTCAAGAGCGGACGCAGAGCGTCCAGAACGGCATGCGACGCGGAGCGTCGCACGATAGTTGATCTACCTGACGACCATCGTTCCTCACGCTCCAGCGTGGGAATGCCTCTTGTGAAGCTCCGCGTCACAACTCTGCGCCGCACTGCAATTCAAGAGAGGACGCAGAGCGTCCAGAACGGCATGCGACGCGGAGCGTCGCACGATAGTTGATCTACCTGACGACCATCGTTCCTCACGCTCCAGCGTGGGAATGCCTCTTGTGAAGCTCCGCGTCACAACTCTGCGCCGCACTGCAATTCAAGAGAGGACGCAGAGCGTCCAGAACGGCATGCGACGCGGAGCGTCGCACGATAGTTGATCTACCTGACGACTATCTTTCCTCACGCTCCAGCGTGGGAATGCCTCTCGTGACGCTCCGCGTCACAACTCTGCGTCGCACGATAGTTGAGGTTATCGTTCCTCACGCTCTCGCATCACGGTCTGCGCTGATTGATATATTCATTTAAAGTCTAACCAGCGAACCAAATATTCTTTTCAGGAACAAGCCTCTTTCAGCGATGATTGCCTTGCCACATCAACTTTGGAAAGGTGACTGATACCAACAGAACCTGGATTTTTATAATGAAAATGCAGGAGTGTATCAATGGGCAATGTCCAGACCGCAGCCAGCGCACATGATGTGCCCTGGCGCCAGACGCCGAGTGGCGACCTGGTCGATCTGGGGCGTCCTTTCCGTGCGCCTCTGGCGTTATCGCGGTTGCAAAGCACCCCCAGACCCATACTCGGACGACGCGAAGCCATTCTGCTGGGTGCACTGGCGCTGGTATTTCATGGCGCGGTCATCTATTGGTTGAGCCAGAACCCGACACCCGCATTGCCGGTCGTGCCGCCGGAAGTTCCGCCGATGACCATCGAGTTATCTCAGCCCGCACCGCCGGTTGTGGAAACACCACCGCCACCGCCCGAGCCTGTCGTGCAGCCGGTGGTCGAGCCGCCGCCCCCGGTCGAAGATGAACTGGCCGTCAAGCCGCCACCGCCCAAACCGATTCCAAAACCCAAGCCGCAGCCGCCCAAGCCTGCGGTCAAACCGGTCGTCAAGCCAGTGGCAAAACCGGTCGAGCAACCCGCACCACCGGTGCCCGCGCCACCGGTCGCTGCGCCCGCTGCTCCCGCACCGCCCGCACCAAAACCGGTAACTCCGGCTTCTGCCAGCGCTGGCTATCTACACAACCCGGCACCGGAATACCCGTCGCTGGCCATGCGTCGCGGCTGGGAAGGCACTGTTCTGCTACGCGTTCAGGTATTGGCCAGCGGCAAGCCCGGCGAGATTCAGATACAGAAAAGCAGCGGCCGCGATCAATTGGATGACGCAGCGCTGGCAGCGGTGAAGCGCTGGAGCTTTGTGCCCGCCAAGCAGGGCGATGTCGCTCAGGACGGCTGGGTCAGCGTGCCCATTGATTTCAAGATCAAATAACGTTTCAAGTTCCAATAACCAGGACATTCGATTGACCCGGCGAGCTACCTGAACCAAAGGCGCATCGCGATACACCCAATGCCTTGTTCAGACTTCGTTCATAAAGAGAGCTGCGCCATGAACCTACTTGCTTCGCCTTTTGAATCCATCGAACACGCGGTCATCTGGCTGCTGGTGATCTTCTCCGTTGCCACTTGGGGTCTTGCTTTGCTCAAGGGCGTGCAGTTCTCGCGCCTGAAGTCCCAGGACCGCAAGTTCCACAAGCAATTCTGGGCTGCATCGAGCCTGGATTCGGCCGCGCAACTGGCCCAGGAACAGCCCGGCGCTGCTGCTCGTGTTGCGCTGGCCGGTTACGCCGCCATTCAGGTGCCGGACGGCGCGCAGGCTAACGACCTCAGTCATTCCATCAACCATCAGGACCGCCTTGAACGTGCCCTGCGTCAGCAGATCGTTCGGGAGCGCCGCTCGCTGGAGACCGGTCTGGCGATTCTCGCCAGTATTGGCAGCACCTCGCCGTTTATCGGCCTGTTCGGTACGGTCTGGGGCATTATGTCGGCGCTCAAGGGCATCAGTGCTGCCGGTTCGGCAAGCCTGGAAACCGTTGCTGGTCCGATCGGCGCAGCGCTGGTGGCAACCGGTGTCGGCATCGCCGTCGCCGTGCCTGCGGTGCTGGTCTACAACTACTTCCTGCGGCGCCTGAAGCTGACCGCTGCTGACCTGGATGACTTTGCCCACGACTTCTACAGCCTGGCGCAGAAGAGTGCATTCCGCGTGTTGCTGCATCCGGTCCTGAAGTCTGGCGCTACAGGCGGGCAGGCCGGGCAGAAAGTGAAGGAGGCGTCCTGAGATGGCTTTTTCCACACAAGATACCGATGAAGTGCTGAGCGAGATCAACGTCACGCCGCTGGTGGACGTGATGCTGGTACTGCTGGTGGTGTTCATCGTGACCGCGCCGCTGCTGACCAACTCGATCCCGATCAACCTGCCCAAGACCGAATCGGTTGCGCCAGTGGAGCAGAAAGACCCGCTGGTGGTGAGTATCGACGGGCAGGGCAAGCTGTTCATCAACAAGGATGAAATTCAACCAGATCTGTTGGAAACCAGCCTCAAGGCGGCCAAGGACAAGGCCCCTGACGTGCGCGTGCAGTTGCAGGCGGACAATGGCGTGAATTACGGCGAAGTGGCACGAGCCATGGCTTCCATCGAACGCGCAGGTATCACCAAGCTGTCGGTAATCACTGCCAAATAAGCGCTTTTTCGTCCATCAGCTTCATCAGTTTTGGGCCGCATCCTCAGGCAGGTGCGGCCTTTTTTTGTCCGCGTTTCAGGCATTTTTCAGTCTGGACACAAATGTAGATGCTTATTCTTTATTGATATTTAAAAATTTAAATCAATGTCATTAAGCTATAAAGCATCGGACCTCCGGAACACCAATCAGACACTGTAATGATCGCTACCGTCCGCCGCACGGATCGCTCGTTGTAACCAGAACAGAGTTTCTGGATCAAGGATTTTCAAGGGGTAGTGGTATGGGGAATTTCAAGCGGAGTGTATTGGCCACGGCGATTTTTTCAGCCAATTTGCTGAGCGTCGCAGGCATCAGTGCAAGCGCTCACGCTGCACAGGCAACAGATGAACAAAACAACCAAAGCGCATCCACCCTGGGCACGGTAATCGTTACCGGCACCAGGGCGCAGGAGCGCACGGCCAGTGCCTCGCTGTCGCCCATTGATGTGATTTCCGGTGACAGCCTGCGCAGTTCCGGCTCCAGCGAATTGGGCACGGTGCTGGCGCGCTTGATCCCTTCGATCAACTTTCCGCGGCCCAGCCTGGTGGACGGTGCCGAGCTGACCCGGCCGGCGCAATTGCGCGGCCTGTCGCCGGATCAGGTGCTGGTGCTGGTCAATGGCAAGCGTCGCCACACATCGGCCTTCGTCAACCTGGGTGGGGCGGTGGGACGCGGTTCGGCACCTGCCGACCTGAACGCCATTCCGCTGTCCGCCATCGACCACATCGAAGTGCTGCGCGACGGTGCTTCAGCGCGTTACGGTTCCGATGCGATTGCCGGGGTGATCAACATCATCCTCAAGAGCGCCGATCATGGCGGGTCGATTTCCAGCAAGTACGGACAGTACAAGAAGGGCGACGGGATTCAGCGTCAGGTGTCCGGTAACACGGGTTTCGCGCTGGGCGACAACGGCACGTTGAACCTGTCGGGTGAAGGCTCCAACAACGACTACACCAACCGTGCCGGTGATGATCTTCGTACTTCCAGCATAGGCTCCACGACTTACGGTCAGCAGGTGTTCCGTCAGGGTGAGCCGCAAACCCACGAGGGCAAGTTGCAATACAACGCCGAGTACAGCTTCAACGATGCAGCGGAGTTCTACAGCTTCGGGGGCTACAGCAAGCGCCGTGGTGAAACTGCCGCGTTTTATCGGCCGAGCAACGCCTCCAACAATATCGCTGCAATTTACCCCAACGGTTATCTGCCACTGATTAACGGCACTCTGGAAGACACCTCGCTGGTAGCGGGGTTACGCGGCGAACTGGCGGATGACTGGCACTACGACGTGTCTGCCAACTACGGGAAAAACACCTATGAACTGCGCACCAAAACCATCAATACGTCACTGGGCTTGAATACGCCGCGCTCGTTCGATAACGGCACGCTGACCAACGATCAGAAGCAACTTGGCTTCGATCTGTCGCGGGAGTTCAGCGCGGCATGGCTGCCTTACCCGGTGTCGGTCGCGTTCGGCGCCGAATACCTGCGCCAGGGTTATCAGATCGAGGCGGGGCAGGCCGAGTCGTATTTTCAGACCGGCAGTTCCGGGCTGGGCGGCTTCCGCGCCGCCGATGCAGGCAGCTACTCGCGACACAACTTCGCCCAGTATCTGGATGTGGAAACCAACCTGACCGAGAAGCTCGGTGTGTCGGCTGCCGTTCGCCACGAGGACTACAGCGATTTTGGCTCCAACGTCAGCGGCTCGCTCTCGGCGCGTTATGACTTCACTCCGCAGGTGGCCTTGCGAGGCAGCGTGTCGACAGGCTTCCGCGCACCTTCACTGGCGCAGCAGAATTTCACCTTCACCTCGTCGCAACTGATTGGCAACACTGTTCAGGAAGCGGGCACGTTCCCGGCCGGCAGTAACGTTGCGCAACTGTTAGGCGCCGAAGACCTCAAGCCCGAAAAGTCGCGCAACTACAGCCTGGGCCTGGTGCTCCAGCCACTGGACAGCCTGACTGTGACCGCCGACGTCTATCGCATCGATATTCAGGATCGTATCTCGCTGTCCTCTAACCTGGTGCTCAACAACACGGCCATCAACTACCTGCGCAGCAATGGCGTGGGTGATATCAACTACACCAGCGCGCGCTATTTCACCAACGCCACAGACACCAGCACCGATGGTGTCGATCTGGTCGCCAATTACCGCTACCAGTTCGATAACGGCGTCCGTTGGAACAGCACAGTGGGCTACAACTACAACCACACTAAAGTCACCGACGTGAAAGCCAACCCGGCGATTCTCGATCAGTTAGGGGTGAATCTGGTTCGGGTGGATCGCAGGGAGCGTATCGGTCTGCTGGGTGACACCACCCCGCAGCACAAACTGACGCTGGGCAATGATCTGACGTTCGGTAACTGGGCACTGCATTCCAACCTGGTTCGCTACGGCGAGTTCACCAGCTACCAGGCCGACAAGGTCAACGATCAGACCTTCAGCGCTGCGTGGCTGCTGGACCTCGCAGTAGACTACACACTCAAGAACTGGGTCTTCACCCTGGGCGGCGATAACGTCACCGACAAGTACCCCGAAAAGCTCAACGACTTCTCGTCCAGCGGCGGCAACCTGGCTTACAGCACGTTCTCGCCTTACGGGTATAGCGGGGCGTTTTACTACGGCAAGGTGACGTACAACTGGTAATTTGATTTGTCGCTGATTGTCATGTCGAAGCTTCGCGTGATACACAAGTCCGCTCTTGATTCTGGCCGAAGGCCGTGGGAGCGGACCGGGCGACGCTTCGCTTGTTCGCGAAAGGGCAGGTTTAATCGACGAAAATGCATCGTCTGCAACACCGTCTTCGCGAACAAGTTCGCTCCCACGCCCTCCGGGCAGAAGCCCGTCATCCGGACTTGTCTATACGCCGAGCGACTGTTGCGTATAAGGATCAGTGCGAGAACTCAACTGCCCTGCAACGGGGTGGCATCCTGAAAGAAGTAATCCTTCCACGACGCCGGCTTGTTCTTGATCGCGCCGACACGGTACAAAAACTCGGCCAGCGGGTAGGTGTTCTTCGGCGTGATGGTGAACTGAAACTCCGGCTGATCAATGATCTTCAACAGTTCGGCACGGTCGATCTTCGCTTTGGTGACGCGCAGGTAGATGTCGGCGGCAGCCCCGATGTCGTTACTGACGAAAGCTTCTGCCTCGGCCAGCGCTTCAATGAAGGCCTTGTAGGTTTTCGGGTTTTCGTTGCGAAATTTCTCGGTGGCGAACAGTACGGTGGGAGAGTTAGGCCCCAGCAGGTCATAGGTATTGAGCACTACATGCACGTTGGGGTTTTTCAGTTCCTGATCCTGATAAGGCGGGTTGGAAAAGTGCCCGGTCAACTCGGTGCCGCCAGCGATCAGGCTGGCGGCGGCGTCCGGGTGCGGCAGGCTCAAGGTGTACTTGTCCAGGCGTGCGTATTCCTTATCGCCCCAGAGTTTCGCGGCGGCGAACTGCAGGTAGCGTGACTGCACTGAAACACTGACTGCCGGCACCGCGATGCGGTCCTTTTCGGTGAAGTCGGCGATGGTTTTGACGTTGGGGTTATTGCTCACCAGGTAATAGGGGAAGTTGCCCAGCGACGCGACCGCCTTGACGTTCTGCCTGTCCTTGGTGCGGTCCCAGATGGTCAGCAACGGGCCAACCCCGGCACCGGCAACATCAATGGAGCCTGACAGCAGAGCATCGTTGACCGCCGAACCTCCGGACAATTGGGTCCAGTCCACCTTGATCTCCAGGCCGTCTTGCTTGCCGTGTTTCTCGATCAATTGTTGATCGCGCACCACATTGAGCAGCAGGTAGACGATGCCGAACTGCTCGGCGATGCGAATTTCGCCTTCAGCCTGTGCGCTGGCGGGCGCAATCAGCATTCCGGTCAACAGCGCAGCACCAAGCCCGATGGCCGCTGCCAGGCGGCTGAAACGGGGTAGAAAGGGGGCAGGTTTTGACATGCATGGCTCCAAAACGGAAACGGAATTTTCTGGAGCATATCGCTATATAAAAATTTATTTAAATAACCTTACCGAATATCAATAGACCGCCTGATGCGCTTGGGAAACCTGTATGGCAGTCATTTTTAATATTCTTATTTTTTATAATTAGCTTAGAAGTAAATGTAATTTTTAATTGATTTGTAATGCGCCTAGTCTGGCTGGCCAGTCAGCAGTCACCAAGGAGCAACATTATGAGCAACGTCAGCGCTTTGCCACTCCAGCCAGGTACTACGCCGTCAGGTGGCGGCAGTGTGCGTGACAGGGTTTCGCCGCAGGAATGGGACGTCCGGGTCAAGCTGGCGGCGGCCTATCGCCTGGCCGCGCTCAAGCGCTGGACCGACCATATCTATACACACTTCTCGGCGCGGGTGCCGGGGCCGGACGAGCACTTTCTGATCAACGCGTTTGGCCTGCTGTTCGATGAAATCACCGCATCCAATCTGGTCAAGGTCGACATCGACGGCACGATTGTCGATGACCCGACAGGGCTGGGTATCAACTACGCCGGTTACGTGATTCACAGTGCCATCCACGCTGCGCGCCATGACCTGCAAGCGGTGTTGCACACTCACACCCGTGACGGTATTGCGGTGTCGGCGCAAAAGGACGGGCTGCTGCCGATTTCCCAGCACTCCATTGCCTTCTCCGGGCGCGTGGCCTATCACGGTTACGAAGGCATTGCGCTGGACCTGAGCGAGCGTGAACGACTGGTCGCGGATCTGGGTGACAAGAGCGTGATGATCCTGCGCAATCACGGCTTGCTCACCGGCGGTGTGAGTGTAGAGCACGCGTTCCAGCAGCTGCATGCCCTCGAGTACGCCTGCAATATTCAGATTGCAGCGCAGTCTGCCGGCAACGCTGAGCTGGTGTTTCCGCCCCGGGAGGTCATCGCCAAAGTGGAAGAGCAGGCCAAGTCCATCAAGGACGGTCATGGTCCGGGTGTCGCCCGACACTGGAATGCGCTGATCCGAGAGCTGGAGCGCAACGGCACTGATTACCGGGACTGAGCCTGCAACACATTGATGCGAGGCGCTTGGGGTTGGTGTAGTGTGCGCAGCCAAAACAAGGGGCGCACACATGCAAGACCTGCTGAACGAAATCCTCGATGAAGTAAGACCCTTGCTTGGTCAGGGCAAGGTGGCCGATTACATTCCGGCGCTGGGCGGGGTGCGGCCTGATCAACTGGGCATTGCGGTGTACGGCAACGACGGCCAGGTGTTCAGCGCCGGTGATGCCGAGACGCAGTTTTCGATACAGAGTATTTCCAAGGTGTTCAGCCTGGTGCAGGCCATCGGGCACTCCGGTGAGGACATCTGGCAGCGCCTGGGGCACGAGCCCTCCGGCCAGCCATTCAACTCGCTGGTGCAGCTGGAATTCGAACGTGGCAGGCCGCGCAACCCGTTCATCAACGCCGGCGCGCTGGTGATCTGCGACATCAATCAGGCACGGTTTGCGGCACCGTCGCTGTCAATGCGTGACTTCGTTCGGCGCCTGTGCGGCAACCGTGCGATCACCTCCGATTCCAAAGTGGCGGAATCCGAATACCAGCACCGTTCGCGCAACGCCGCAGCGGCCTATCTGATGAAGTCCTTCGACAATTTTCATGGCGATGTGGAAGACGTGCTGCGCAGCTATTTCCACCATTGCGCGCTGAGCATGAATTGCATCGATCTGGCCAAGGCTTTCGGTTTTCTGGCCAATCAGGGCTTCTGCACTCACAGTGGCGAGCAGATACTCACCGCACGCCAGGCCACTCAGGTCAATTCGATCATGGCCACCAGCGGGCTTTACGACGAAGCCGGCAACTTTGCCTATCGCGTCGGCCTGCCGGGCAAGAGCGGAGTTGGGGGTGGTATCGTTGCGATTGTGCCGGAGCGCGCTTCGGTCTGTGTGTGGTCCCCGGAGTTGAACGCGGCGGGCAATTCCCTTGTCGGTATGGCTGCGCTGGAAAAACTCAGCGCGAGGATCGACTGGTCGGTGTTTTAAAGCCTTCTGAAATGAACGGTGCTGTAAAGCGCGAACCTGGCAGGAGTCATGGATTGAATCGAAGGCTAAGCAAATCGCTCATGCTGAGCGTCGGGCTGCTGGTGCTGGCAGGCTGTGGCACCCAGCGTGTGCAGGAACCTGAACTGAGCCCGGAACAGGCGCGTGCGCAGATCGTGCGCCTGATGCCTGCCAATGCCACGGATCGGCAGGCATGGGCAACGGATATCCATGCCGCATTTGCCGCGCAGAAAATTCCGATGACCACCGAAAACCTGTGCTCGGTATTGGCCGTGACCGAACAGGAGTCAACCTTTCAGGTCGATCCTGCGGTGCCGGACATGGGCCGCATTGCGCGTGCCGAAATAAACCGCCGCGCGGCGCGCCTGCACATCCCCAATGCGTTGATAGCCACTGCGTTGCGCGTACGTTCACCCGATGGCAAGACCTACGGCAAGCGGCTCGATTCAGCCCACACAGAGAAAGACCTCAGCGCGATCTTTGATGATTTCATCGGCATGGTGCCGCTGGGCCAGACACTGTTCGGCAATTTCAATCCGGTCAAGACCGGCGGCCCGATGCAGGTCAGCATCGCCTTTGCCGAGAAGCATGCGGAAGATTACCCCTACACGGTGGATGGCTCGATCCGACGTGAAGTCTTTACTCGCCGTGGTGGCATGTATTTCGGCATCGCTCATCTGCTGGGTTACCCGGTGAGCTACACCCAGTCCCTGTACCGCTTTGCCGACTTCAATGCTGGCTGGTACGCCAGTCGCAATGCCGCGTTTCAGAACGCGGTGAGTCGGGCGACCGGCATCGAGCTGGCGCTGGATGGCGATCTGATTCGTTTTGATTCCACCTCGCCGGGCTCCACCGAGTTGGCAGTGCGAACCCTGGCTGACCGGCTGGGCATGAACAAGTCGCAGATATGGAACCAGCTCAAGCAGGGCGATACCCTGGAGTTCGAAGAGACTGATCTGTACAGTAAGGTGTTCGCACTGGCGGACAAGGCAGCGGGCAAACCCTTGCCAAGAGCCATCCTGCCCGGCATCACCCTGAAAAGCCCGAAAATCACCCGCAACCTGACCACCGCCTGGTTCGCCGAGCGCGTCGACGACCGCCGCGAACGCTGCGTACAGCGCGCACCGAAGTGAGGGTGAGTCCGGAATAAGCGATCACACATCGATTATCGTTACCACGCTCCGCGTGGTAATGCAGTTCGTGACGCTCCGCGTCACACATTAGAGCCTTGACACCTGATTCAGGCCGCACGAGATGCAGGCCTGAGCTCCGGTTACGCCTGCTGTTTCACCAGACTGAAGATGTGTGACGCAGAGCGTCACGAACTGCATGCCAACGCGGAGCATTGGCACGATAGTCATCTCAAGGCTTTGTGTATAACGATGAGCGCTCCAGTGAACTGCCCCTATATGTAAGGCTCTTCAGGATTTTTTAACGTATGCCGGTTTTCAAACGCTTCACGTCGTTCATGCAGCAGGCCTTGCGGGCCATGCATCTGGTGTGGACCACGTCCCGAGCGCTCTCCATTGGTTTGATCGTTGCCACGCTGGTGGCAGGCTTGCTGCCCGCGCTCGCCGCCTGGCTGGGGCAGCGGATCGTCGATGCGGTGGTCAGTGCCATGCAGCTGCATGCCAGCACTGGCGAGGCGCCTCTATGGCCGGTGTTGCGTTATGTATTGCTGGAGGCCGGAGTGCTGGCCCTGCTGGCAGCGGCGCAGCGCGGGCTCTCAGTGCAGCAGGCACTGTTGCGAGTGTTGCTGGGGCAGAAGGTCAATACCCTGATTCTGGAGAAAGCCCAGACCCTGTCACTGTCGCAGTTCGAGGATTCGGAGTTCTACGACAAGCTGGTACGAGTCCGGCGTGAAGCCTCGACACGGCCGCTGGCACTGGTGACCAAATCCCTGGGATTGCTGCAAAACCTCATTTCGCTGATCAGCTTTGCCGTACTGCTGGTGCATTTCTCGCCCTGGGCGTTGCTGATTCTGGTGCTCGGCGCATTGCCGGTGTTCTTTGCCGAGGCGCATTTTTCCGGCGACGCGTTCCGCCTGTTTACCCGGCGTGCTCCGGAAACCCGTCGGCAGAACTACATCGAAACACTGCTCTCCCACGAGGGCTACATCAAAGAGGTCAAGCTGTTCGGCTTCGCGCCGCTGCTGCTCAAACGATATCGCGACACCTTTGAACGGTTGTACGCCGAAGACCGCCGTCTGACCGTGCGCCGTGATGGCTGGGGCTTTCTGCTCGGCTTGCTGGGCACTGCTTCGTTCTATCTGGCGTACGCCTGGGTGGTGGTCGACGCGGTGCATGGGCGTATTACGCTGGGGCAGATGACCATGTACCTGGTGCTGTTCAAGCAGGGGCAGGCCGCGGTGAGCAGCAGCCTGAGTGCGATCAGTGGTTTGTACGAGGACGGGCTGTACCTCGCCGACCTGTACATTTACCTCGGCCAGCCGGTCACGCCGTCTGCCGGCAGCCTGACCCAGGGTGCACTGCCCGGCGATGGCATGCGTTTCGAGAACGTAAGCTTCACTTATCCGGGCACCAGCCGTGCGGCACTGGAAAACATCGATCTGCATCTTGCACCGGGTCGTAGTGTGGCGCTGGTGGGCGAGAACGGCTCGGGGAAGACCACCCTGATCAAGTTGCTGACGCGCCTTTATCAGCCCGACCAAGGACGCATTCTGCTGGATGGCAGCGATTTGCAGGAATGGGACGAAGACGCCCTGCGTTCACGCATCGGCGTGATTTTTCAGGACTTCATTCGCTATCAGTTTCTGGTCGGTGAAAACCTCGGGGTCGGCGATACCCAGGCCTTTCACGACGAAACCCGCTGGCGCGAAGCCGCTGCGCAAGGCATGGCAGCGCAGTTTATCGAACAGCTCGACAAGGGTTACGCCACACAATTGGGTCGCTGGTTCGCAGGCGGTCAGGAGCTGTCCGGCGGGCAGTGGCAGAAAATCGCGCTGTCACGCGCCTACATGCGTCGCGATGCCGATATTCTGATTCTCGATGAGCCGACTGCCGCGCTGGATGCCGGGGCAGAAGCTGCGGTATTCGAGCATTTTCGCGAGTACGCCAAGGGACGCATGACGCTGCTGATTTCCCACCGTTTTTCCAGTGTGCGCAACGCCGAACATATCGTCGTGCTGGAGCATGGGCGGGTGCTGGAACGCGGTGATCACGACAGCCTGATTGCCGCCGCAGGGCGCTACGCCGCTCTGTTCGATCTGCAGGCGCAAGGCTATCGCTAGATAAAAAGTGTTGCAGTCAATGACCAGTCGGCGTTTTATGGTAGCCCTGTTTCAAGCTGTATCTTTTTGAATCAAACGGAGACATCGATGCAATTTCGTAAATTGGGCAAAACCGATCTGTCGGTCAGCGCGATCTGTCTGGGCACCATGACCTGGGGCGAGCAGAACACCCAGGATGAAGCATTCGAACAGATTCGTATGGCCAAGGATGCCAAGGTCAACTTCCTCGACACGGCAGAAATGTACCCGGTGCCGCCGCGTGGCGAGACGTATACCAAGACCGAAAGCATCATCGGCGAGTACTTCAAGAAGTACGCTGACCGCAACGACTGGGTACTGGCCAGCAAGGTCGCCGGTCCAGGTCGAATGGATCATATCCGCGATGGCAATCCGCGGCTTGACCGCAAGAACATCACTGCGGCGCTGGAAGCCAGCCTCAAGCGTCTTAATACCGATTATCTGGACCTGTACCAGCTGCACTGGCCAGATCGCAAGACCAACTTCTTCGGCGTGCTGGGTTACACCCACGACCCGGATGATCAGGCTGTCGAAATCGAAGAAACCCTGTCGGTGCTGGGCGATCTGGTCAAGGCGGGCAAGATTCGCCACTTTGGCCTGTCCAACGAAACGCCGTGGGGCACCCAGCGTTTTCTGCACCTGGCCGAAACCCTTGACTTGCCGCGTGCTGTCTCGATCCAGAACCCCTACAACCTGCTTAATCGCACCTTTGAGGTCGGTCTGGCAGAGATCGCCATTCGCGAACAGATCGGCTTGCTGGCCTATTCGCCACTGGCGTTCGGTGTGTTGGCTGGCAAGTACCTGGACGGTGCACGTCCGGCCGATGGCCGCCTGACCCTGTTCGAGCGTTTCCAGCGCTACAACAACCCGCAGGCGGTCAGCGCTACCGCAAAATACGTCGCGCTGGCCCGCGAACACGGCCTGGACCCTTCGCAGATGGCGCTGGCCTACGTCACCAGCCGTCCGTTCGTAACCAGCAACATCATTGGTGCCACGAAACTGGATCAGCTGAAGATCAATCTGGAGAGCATCGACGTCACGCTGTCCGATGAGGTTATCGCCGGTATCGAAGCCATTCATACCGCTCAGCCCAACCCGGCACCCTAAGCCGAACTGAACTTACTTTCAGCCTCGTCAGTCAGCACTAGTACGCTTACTCCGAGGCTGAAATTCGATGCATATCTCACTCAAGCAACAAGTCGCAATCGTTACCGGCGCCAGCTCCGGTCTGGGCGCAGGTGCTGCGCGAGCGCTGGCGGACGCCGGTGCAGCGTTGGTGATCAATTACAACTCCAAGGCTGAACCTGCCGAGAAGCTGGCTGAAGAGATTCGTGCAGCGGGCGGTCGTGCCCTTGCTGTCGGCGCCGACGTGTCGAAAGAAGCAGACGTCGAGCGCCTGTTTGCGCAGACCATCGAGCACTTTGGCGCATTGGACATCCTGGTCGCCAACTCGGGCCTGCAAAAAGACGCAGCCATCGTCGACATGAGCCTGGAAGACTGGAACACGGTCATCAACGTCAACCTGACCGGGCAATTTCTCTGTGCCCGCGCTGCGTTGCGCCAGTTCATCAAGCAAGGCATGCGCCCTGATGTGTCACGGGCGATGGGCAAGATCATTCACATGAGTTCAGTGCACCAGCTGATTCCATGGGCCGGGCACGTCAATTACGCAGCGTCCAAGGGCGGCGTCGATCTGTTGATGCGCAGCATCGCTCAGGAAGTCGGCGAGCTGAAAATTCGCGTCAACAGCGTTGCGCCGGGTGCCATTCGCACGCCGATCAATGCCGACGCACGCAAGGGCGACGCCGAGAAGGAAATGCTCAAGCTGATCCCTTATGGCCGTATCGGTGAGCCCGAAGACGTCGCCAATGCCGTGCTCTGGCTGGCCTCCGATGCCTCGGATTATGTGCACGGCACTACCCTGTACATCGACGGCGGGATGACCCTCTATCCGGAGTTCCGTGGCAATGGCTGATTTTCCCCAGGAAGCGCAAAACCGTATCGAAGACCACGGCATCATTGGCGATATGCGCAGCGCCGCGCTGATCGCCGACACGGGCAGTATCGACTTCTGCTGCTGGCCGGATTTCGACAGTCCGTCGATTTTCACCGCGCTGCTGGATACGCCCGATGCCGGGATTTTTCAACTGGCACCTGACTTGCCGGACGCCAGAAGGCTGCAGATTTACCTGCCCGACACCAATGTCCTGCAAACCCGCTGGATTTCCGAGGACGCAGTGGTGGAAGTCACCGACCTGATGCCGATTGGTGAAGATCAGGACGATCTGCCGCGCATCGTGCGCAGGGTTCAAGTGCGTTTTGGCGAGGCCACGATTCGCATGCGCTGCCGGGTACGCATGGACTACAGCCGAGCTGAAACCACCGCGCGTATCGATGGCCAGGACATCTGTTTCGAGGCCGAAGGGCAGCCAGGCATGCGCTTGTCGGCCGCTACGCCGCTACAGCTGGAGCAGCAAGACGCTGTGGCCGAGTTTCACATGCACAAAGGCCAGACCATCGAGTTCATTCTTGGCGGTATCGATGACCCGAACGTGGCCGCAGGCAAATGCTCGCGCTATTTCGACGACACGCTGAAATTCTGGCGGCGCTGGGCCGGGCAATCGCAATACAAGGGCCGCTGGCGTGAAATGGTCACTCGTTCGGCGCTGGCGCTCAAGCTGCTGACCTCGCGCAAGCATGGCGGTATTGTCGCAGCCGCGACGTTCGGTCTGCCGGAAACCGAGGGCGGCGAGCGCAACTGGGACTACCGTTACACCTGGATACGTGACGCATCATTCACCGTGTATGCGTTCATGCGCCTGGGGTACACCGATGAAGCCAATGCCTTCATGAGCTGGGTGCGCGGGCGACTGGATGACTGCTGTGAACAGACCGAGAAACTCGGCATTCTGTATGCCCTCGATGGCCACGCAGAATTGCCGGAAGACAATCTCGATCATTTGTCCGGCTACGGCGGTGCTCAGCCGGTACGCATCGGCAATGAGGCCTACAAGCAGGTTCAGCTGGATATCTATGGCGAACTGATGGACGCCGTCTACCTGGCCAACAAGTATGGAGACGCTATTTCCCATGATGGCTGGCAGCATGTCGTTCGCCAGGTTGACTACGTGTGCGAACACTGGAGCGACCGCGATGTGGGCATCTGGGAAATGCGCGGTGGCGATCAGCATTTTCTGCATTCGCGGCTGATGTGCTGGGTGGCACTGGACCGGGCACTGCGCCTGGCGTTCAAGCGCTCGCTGTCAGGACCCTTCGAGCGCTGGACCAAAGTACGCGAAGAGATCCATAACGACATCTGGGAAAACTTCTGGAACGAAGACCTGGGCCACTTCGTGCAGCACAAGGGCAGCCGCAATCTGGACGCCTCGATGTTGCTGATGCCGCTGGTGCGCTTTGTCGGCGCCAATGACCCGAAGTGGCTGGCGACGCTGGACGCCATCGAAGCAGCACTGGTGCGTGACGGGATGGTGTTCCGCTATCGCAACGATGATGATCACGATGACGGTCTGGCAGGCGAAGAGGGCGCATTCGTCGCCTGTTCGTTCTGGTACGTCGAATGTCTGGCCCGCGCCGGTCGGGTCGAGCAGGCGCATCTGGAGTTCGAACAATTGCTGCGTTACGCCAACCCGCTGGGCTTGTACGCCGAAGAATTCGACGCGCACGCTCATCATCTCGGTAACACACCGCAGGCCCTGAGCCATCTGGCGTTGATCAGTGCGGCCAGTTTTCTGGACCGCAAACTGGGCGGCGGGCAGGCGCTCTGGCAGCCTTGAGAGTGTGCGCGAACTGATCATGAATGAGAGTCAGAGGTTCATTCATGATCAGTTCGCCTGCAATGAATACCCTACCGGCTGTTCTTCCAGCCGGTAGTGCTGCGTAAGTGTCCCGCAATAGCTCAACCGTGGCAGATAGACGCCATCGCTGTTCAAGGCTGCTCGAATGGCGATGTTGTCGTCGCACATGGCCAGCCTGCGACCGCCAAGCAGCCCGATAGCTTGCCCGGAGCGCATTGCGCCCATCGGTGTCCAGTCGGCGATGATTAACGCACCTTTGGGTATGACCTGCTCATACGCGCGTACGAACTGCTCGGCAGAGCGGTCGCGCAGGTAAGGCACCATGAAATAACGGATATCGTCGCGATAGGGCAGCTCCTCCTTATGCTCAGGAAAATGTATGACTCCGTTTGCGTACAGTGAATACGCCAACAGAATCACTGTCGGCGAGGACAATACCGAGAGATTGAGCAAGATGCCGCGTGTCGAATTGCGTGGCAAAACCCGCCGCAGGTGGATCATGCCGATGATGCTCAGCATCGCCACACCGGGCAGAAAAAAGGTGAAACGGTCGGTCACGTTATAGGAAATGGCAAAAACCAGATTCAACAGCGCCGCGCTCCACAACAAACGCAGCCGACTCTCCTTGGGAAACAGCAGCCCCGCCAACTGCGGCCCTATCAGCGACAGCAGCAACAGTATGGCTGCGTTCTTTTCCTCCAGGAGTTCGTCGAAGCGCAACAGGCTGCCTTCCCACTCCGGCCCCGCAACGGTTGCGGAGGCTCCGGTCAGGTAACGCCGCGCAATATCCAGCAGACCCATTCCGCTGTTCAGGTCATTGAACAGCGCAACAGCGGCTGCCGCGAAGCCGAGCATGAAGCCGGGCAGGGTGATCAAAACGCGCGCCTTATGCAGGTACAGCACATGCAGGTACAGCGGCAGCAGGACCACGAAGGTCAGTTGATGGGTCGAGGCCGCCATGCCAGTCAGCACGCCAATCATGAACAGCTTTTTCAGCGGCGTCAGACGCTTGCTGTCATTGAACTGCAGTGTATAAGCCAGCAGTACGAACAGCGTGTGCAGCAGGTAAACCTCTGCTTTGGTCGACACCCAGAATATCCCGTGCGCCAATACCGTTGCTGCGCCAGCGAGTACGGCCTGACGTGGCCCGGCGCCGAGGCTTTGCGCCAGTCGATAGACGATCCATGCCAACGGCAGGAGCAGTAACGAATTCAGCAGGCTGAGCGCACGTGAGCCGAACAGTGTGAAGAATACCGAGTTGAGCAGTTGATAAAGCGGGTGCTCCAGCGGTCCGAGCGACTGACTGAAATAATGGCCTTCGCGGGCGTTGGCCAGAAACATGCCATTGTCCATCCATTGCACCGGCCCGCTGGAGGCCAGAAAACTTGCGGCGATGGCGGCACCCAGCAGAAACAGGGGCATGGCAATCGAGGTGCGCGAATCGGGTGGCATTGAACAGCTCCTCCGTGAGGTGAACAAAAGGTGTCGGGTGCCTGCTTTACTGCCTCAAGGCTGACGTCCCGGTGGTGCAGCGTTGAATCGGGAAAGCATCACGGCACCGATCGCCACTGCGAACCACAGGGTCGCCAGACGTATCAGCAGCGTGGCGGCAATCGCGTCGGCCCCAGGCATGCCCTTGAACATCAGCAGCCCGACCATCACTGCTTCGGCACTGCCCAGGCCACCCGGCATGAAGCTCAACGCTCCGGCGAGCATTGCCAGTGCATAGGTGAACACGGCAAACGTCAGTGGGATCTGCGCGCCCATCCAGCCAAGCATCCAGTAAAACGCTAGTGCCTCGGCGCTCCAGGCAAGCAGACTGAGCAGGCTGGCAGTCAGCAACACTCTTCCGTGCAGGCATTGACGGGCGGCGAGCAGGATGTCGAACAGCTGCCGCCGCAGCCTGCGCAGTCGTGTGCTCTTCTCCGTCGGCAGCGCACCTCGCATGCGCTTCAGCAAATGACCCTGAGACAGCACCAGCAGCCCCGCCAGAACCAGCGCCAGGCCGATAAAAATCATGGGTTGCGCCTGCTGGTACCATGACAAACCAAACAGCGTCAGCAGCACGATAGCCAGCAGGTCGGACAGGCGTTCGCTGAAAAATGCAGCAAAACTTCGTGGGTACGGTACGCCCAGCGGCCTGAGTAATACGCCACGCAATGCTTCGCCGGCCTTGCCGGGCGTGGTTGTCAGAGCAAAGCCGGCCAGGTAGATCCACAGGCTTTGCCGCCAGGCAAGCGGATGCCCCAGCACCTCAAGGTAAAGCTGCCAGCGTCCGAAGCGCAGCGCGTAGTTGATTGCCGACATCAGCAAGACCAAGCCAATGCCCTGCACCCCGACCTTGCCGGTTGCTGCGCTGACTGCCTGCCAGCCGCCCCACAGGGAAAATCCCAGATAGCCCAGTGCCGAGACGACGACCGACAGCAGCACCGCCCGATAGCGCCAGCCTGACAGCAGCGGCATGTCGCTCAAAGGTCGAGCCTTTTGAATAATGGCTGTGGAATCGCGCGAATCACCCACATGATCCATGCCCAGAAGCCCGGCGCATAAAGGCTTGTAGACCGGCGTGCGATGCCCTTGACGATGCGCTCCGCAACAGCTGCCGGTTGCGCAACCAGCAAGGCAGGCAACGGCAGGCCGTGGGTCATGGGCGTGTCGACAAAACCCGGCTTGATGGTCACTACGTGTACGCCGAGCTTGAACATCCGCGCCTGCAACCCGTCGCAGAACGTCGAGACGGCAGCCTTGGCCGAGCCGTACAGGTAATTGGACGGGCGTCCTCGATCACCAGCGACGGAGGAAAGCACTGCCAGTGTGCCGCAGCGCTGCACTTCGAAATGCCTGGCCAGCAGGGTCAGCAAGGCAATAACCGATGCACCGTTGGTGATGAATTCCTGTATGGCCAGGCCTGCGTATTGCTCGCAGGCCTTCTGGTCGGGCAGGGTGCCGTGAGCCACCAGGACGATATCGATCTGCCCCAATGCAGCCAGACAGTCGGCCAGCATCGCCGGGTGCTCTGAAAAGTGCGTAACGTCCAGTCGGTGTGTGTCGATACGCCCGGCACCGCGCGCCTTGAGATCGGCTGCATTGCTGTCGAGCTTCTCCATGTCGCGCGCCACCAGAAAAAAATCACAGCCCTGCGCGGCCCAGAGTCGGGCACAGGCGTGGGCGATGGCTGATGTCGCGCCGATGATCAGAATTTTTTTCATGGCATCACTCGTTTCCAGAAGCGGGACATCAAGGAAGGGTCACGCAGGGCTTCAAGTTGCTCCCAGGCTGGATAGGCCTGGCGGAAATCGCTTCCGGTCATGTGTGCATCTTTTGCCGGATATAGACGTCCACCCGCTTCACGGACAATGGCATCCAGGCGTGGGAACAGTGTTTCGGCCAGCTCGCGCGTCTGCGAAAAATCCAGTGCCAGCGAAGTACCCGGCATCGGGAAGGACAGCAGCCCCGGCGAAGCGATATCGCCGCAGCGCTTGAGTACCGCAAGGAATGAACCCCGGCCCGATGCAGCAATCGCATCGAGCAGCAGTTGCATGGCCTTGGGCGCGCAATGCTCGGGGATCACGCACTGATATTGCTGAAACCCTTTGCGACCATAAAGACGATTCCAGTGCTGGATGCGATCCAGCGGGTAGAAGAACGCTTCGCACGCGCTGCGGTGGGCCTTGGCCTGTTGTGGATGGGCGTGCCAGTAGATCGAATTGAATGCACGCAAGGACAGATGGTTGACCAGTGAAAGCGGGGCAATGAACGGTATGCTCAGACGCTTGGGCGCATCGACCGTTAGCGACCCATAACGAGCGTGGTCGCCGACGATGTACACGCCACGGCCGCTATTGCTGCCTCGCGCGAGGCAATCAATCCAGGCCACGCTGTATTCGTGCTGCGCGTCCAGCTCGTGCGACAGGGTAAAAAATTCTGCCAGATTGGCGAAGCGCACCACCGTGCTGTTGATCTGACTGGTACGGATCGGCATCAATTGCAGCTCGACCCGACTGATAACGCCGGTCAAGCCCAGGCCGCCGATGCTGGCAGCGAAAAACAAAGGGTTTTCCACGGCCGAACAAACCATCGGTGGCTCGCCATGACGGATCAATTCGAAACGCATGACATGACAGCCGAAGGTGCCGCGTAGATGATGATTCTTGCCGTGCACGTCGTTGGCAAGTGCGCCGCCTATCGTCACAAACTGCGTGCCCGGTGTGACCGGTAGAAACCAGCCGCGCGGGATTGCTGCCGCCAGCAGTTGTGACAGGGTCATGCCTGCTTCCAGTTGCACCACGCCGTTCTGCCAGTCTGCGGCGATGAAGCGATCCAGCTTGCGCATGTCCAGTACGTGACCACTGCTGGCCAGACAACTGTCGCCGTAGCTACGGCCGTTGCCGAACGGCAGGCTGGTGTGATGGTGCGCAAGTGTTTCTGAGATGTGCGCCGGCAAGCGATTTACCGCCTCACAGTCATGACCTTGCTGGGCAACCTGCGGGTAGCGCCCCCAGGAGTAGAGAGGCGCGCTCATGCGGCGATCCAGAACACCAGCAGGAACAGAAAACCGATCCCCTGGCTGATCCGGTCGCGGATCGCGAAAACTACCGGGTCCTCGTTCATCTGGCCGCGATGGGTGAGCATCCAGATCCGCGTGATCCAGAACAACAGCAACGGGCAGGCCAGCCAGATCACATGCGGATGCTGATACAGGGCTACCGTCGCGCCCTCATGGATGTACAGCGCCAGAACCATTACCGCCAGATTGCCCGACGATGCACCCAGGGAGGCGATCATGTCCAGATCGCCCGGGTAGTAGCCGCGGCCGCGTGTCTTGACGGTCACATCGCACAGCCTCGCGTCGCGCAGTTCGGCATAGCGCTTGACCAGCGCGAGGCTGAGAAACAGAAACATTGAAAATGCCAGAATCCAGAACGTCAGCGGTAACTGAAACGCCGCCGCACCGGCCAGGATGCGCGTGGTGTAGAGCATCGCCAGAACAATGACATCGACTGCCATGTGGCGCTTGAGGTAAAGCGAGTAGACCAGCGTCAGCAGGTAATAGGCAGCCAGCACCGCCGCAAATTGCCATGGCAACATGATTGCGGCCAGGGCGAAGGCTGCTGCGAGCAACAGCGGGATCACCAGCAGGCCGGACTCGATCGGCAACTGACCGCTGGCGAACGGGCGCTCGCGTTTGCTGCGATGGTGGCGGTCATCTGCCAGATCAAGCAGGTCATTGAGCAGGTAGACGCTTGATGCGCACAGCCCGAAACACAAAAGTGCGAGCAATCCGTCGAGCAGCAATTGCATGCTCTGGACTTGGTGAGCGGCGAGCAGAGGCACAAAAAGCAGTGTGTTTTTCAGCCATTGGTGGAGGCGTAACGCCTTGCGCCACGCACTGCGTCGGGACGATGTGGATTTGATCACCTGTTCGACGTTTCCTTGTGCCCGCGCCGCGCGTTCCACACCTGCGAGCGGGCTGGCGACGATGGCCTTGCGTGAGACTTTCCAGATGCACAGGTCGTCCCGGGAATTACCGATGTAATCAAAACCGCCCTCACCATAATGGCTGACCAGCAAATCGCGTTTGCGATGGGCAGAAAGATTGGTTTTACCGTCCGAGGCCCAGACCTGATCAAACATTTGCAGGTGAGCTGCGATCTGGTTGGCAAGGGTTTCGTGAGAGGCCGTTGCCAGAATCACCCTGCGCCCGTGCTGCCGCTTGGCCTGGATATAAGCAATGACCGCAGCGTCGTAGGGCAGTAACGCAACGTCGATGTTGGTGCCCAGAGCCAGCCCTTGCTTTAGGAGCGCCTTGCCTTGTAACAGCCAGGTAAAAAGCCTGAATACCTGCAGTGGTCGGCCGCGGATAAAGGCCACCGCAGTTTCAAACAGCAAATCTGAACGCAGCAGCGTTCCATCGAGGTCGACAACCAGAGGTGTATCAACCTCAAGAGCTCTTCCTTGAGTGCCGGGCATGGACAGTTGCTCCTGTAAAAGTGAGCGCACTATGGAACAAAGCCGGACAATCGCCACATCAATAAAATTAAACGATATCCATCATTCAGCCGTGCCTGTGGCGTCAGAAAAATTAAGGGGCGGGCAACTATGACTGCATGAACGCTATTGATTCATTGATTGATCAACTCACGGAGTCTGGTGCGGAAACTGTAAAGTTAATGAGTCATTTCAAATAGCTGATTAACCCGGAGGACTCTATTCGCGCGTTGATACAAGGCGTTCGGCATAAGGTGGCAGAACGGGCGAGCCTGGATAAACATCGCGGTGACCACTTGTTCGGCATGGCGAGTCATAATGACGCCTTTGTTGACCGTCTGCCGGAGTCGTAATGACCCATCCCCTGTTGCGTGAGCTGATACCGTTGGTGTCCGACCTGTCCAGAGAACTGCCGGACGAAGAGCGTTATCGGCGTCTGCTGTGCTCGCTGCGCCACTGGTTGCCTTGCGACGCTACTGCACTGCTCAGGCTAGAGGGTGATGTGCTGATTCCGCTGGCGGTCGACGGCCTCAGTCCGGACACGCTCGGCCGTCGCTTCCGGGTCAGCGAGCATCCGCGCTTCGAGGCGTTGCTTGCGAGTGACGGGCCGCTGCGCTTTGCTGCCGATTGCGATTTACCGGACCCTTATGACGGGCTGGTCGACGGTCATGGTGCGCTGGAAGTGCATGATTGCCTGGGCTGCGTGCTGTCTGTTCAAGGGCGGCCCTGGGGGCTTATTACCCTGGATTCGCTGGACCCTTCCAGCTTTGGCAGCGTCGATCTGGATAACCTGCAGGCCTTTGCCAGTCTCGCAGCGGCAACGGTCATGGCGGGCGAGCGTATCAACCAGTTGGCGCGGGGCTTTGAAGATCAGCGTCAGTTGGCCGAGGTCTACAAGCGCGCTGCCGGTGGGCGAGCACCTCGCGAGCTGATTGGTCAGAGCGCGGTTCACCAGCGTATGCAGCAGGAGATTGAACTGGTCGGCAACAGCCCGCTGACGGTACTGGTCACGGGAGAAACCGGTGTCGGCAAGGAGTTGGTGGCCGAGTCCATCCATCTACACTCGCCGCGGGCACACAAGCCGCTGATCAGCCTCAACTGCGCCGCGCTGCCTGAAATGCTGGTCGAAAGCGAATTGTTCGGGCATGTCAAAGGCGCTTTTTCCGGGGCGGTCAACGGGCGTAGCGGCAGGTTCGAGCTGGCGGATGGCGGTACGTTGTTCCTTGACGAGGTGGGTGAGCTGCCATTGTCGGTGCAATCCAAGCTGTTGCGTGTGCTGCAAAGTGGTCAGTTGCAACGGGTCGGTGCTGATCAGGAACACCATGTGGATGTGCGCATCATCGCTGCCACCAATCGTGATCTGGCCGAGGAAGTGCGCTCCGGCCGGTTTCGGGCGGATCTCTATCATCGATTGAGCGTCTACCCGCTGCTCGTGCCAGCACTGCGCGAGCGCGGACGGGATGTGTTGCTGCTGGCCGGCTATTTTCTCGAGGAAAACCGTGTGCGCATGGGGCTACGTGGACTGCGTCTGAGCGCCGAGGCGCAGCGGCTGCTGCTCGCGCACCCCTGGCCGGGTAACGTTCGTGAGCTGGAGCACCTGATCAGCCGGGCGGTGCTCAAGGCGTTGTCTGCCCATCCGCAAAAGCCGCGCATCCTGACGGTCGAAGGGGCAGCGCTGGGTCTCGACGGCTCGGCGTCTGCCACGCCACTACCCACGGCTGAAAAAGCCCTTTCAGCGGCTGTGCAGGGGGCAGGGCTCAAGGCGTCGGTGGATGCTTTTCAGCGTTCTTTGATTGTTGATTGTCTTGAACGACATCAAGGCCGTTGGGCAGAAGTGGCGCGCGATTTAGCGGTGGACAGAGCCAATCTCAATCGACTTGCCAAGCGCCTGGGTATTCGCTGATATATCCGAATGGGGATGTTCGTTGGTCGCCGATATTGAAAAAAGAATGAATTTCTTTGCAGTGAATGCAGTCACCTATACTTCAAGCCACTGCTGAAAAAAGGATCAGGCTTTCAATGGCACTTCCAAAGCATTACCGCATTGATTATCTGCTGAACGGTTCGTTCAAGAGTTTTTATATACGCACCGAGAATATGGACAACGCTGAAGCATGGCACTGTGCAAGTGTCGACGCGGGTCTTGCGCGCATACCGAAATACCGTTTGGAGAAAGTCGCCAAAGTGTCCAAACCTTATGCGGAACACTTTGGTGTCACCAATGTGGAGTGGGCTCAGGCCTGAACCCACTCCTCGGTCAGTTCAATCAACGGTGGGCTATCTGCTCCAGCGCCAGATTGCGTGTACGTGGTCCGAACCGGCCAATGGTGATGATCACGATCAGCATGCTGCCAACGATGAACGCCAGTACGCCCGGTGTGCCGAAGTGGTCGAGGAAAATCCCGATCAGCAGGCTGCTGAACACTGTTGACAGGCGGCTGAACGAGTAGCAAAAGCCCACGGCACGTGCGCGGATGTTGGTCGGAAACAACTCGCCCTGGTATGAGTGATAACTGAAGCTCAGCCATGCGTTGCAGAATGTGATCATGATCCCGCAGAAAATAAGGCCTGCCGCGCTGGTCTGGAAGGCAAACATGCTGCCGAAGATCATCGCTCCCAACGCTGAGCCGACGATTTGCCATTTGTTCTCGAAGCGGTTGGCAAATTTCACGAACAGCAACGGGCCGAGCGGGTAGGCCAGCGTGATCACGAACGCGTACCCCAGGCTGTGTGTGACACTCAGGCCCTGGCCGGAAAGCAGGGCGGGTAGCCAGTTACCAAAGCCGAAGAAGCCAATGGCCTGGAAGACGTGAAATACGATCAGCATCAGTGCACGACGACGGTATGGCGGTTGCCACATATCAGCGAAGCGGCCGTTGCCTGACAGCGCGACTTTCTCCGGTTCAGGTTCATCCAGCGGCTTGCCCTGGTCTTTGATACAACGTGCTTCAATTCCGTCCATGATCAGTTCGGCTTCGTCGAAACGCCCCTGCTGCGCCAGCCAGCGAGGTGATTCTGGCAGTGCTGAACGCAGCCACCAGACAAACAGCGCAAATACCGCGCTGCCAATCACCACCCAGCGCCATCCGGAAAAGCCGAAGGGTGCTTGGGGCACCAGCCACCATGACATTAGCGCCACGCTGGGGACTGACAGGAACTGGATGAAAAATGCGAAGGCGAACGCCGAACTGCGTATGCGTTTGGGCACCAGTTCCGACAGGTAAGTGTCGATGGTCACCAGCTCGACGCCCAAGCCGATACCCACTAAAAAGCGCATGCCAATCACGCCCAGAGCGGAGGTCTGCAGACCCATGATCACCGTGGCAATGGTGTACCAGATCAGCGCGAAGGTAAAAATTGCGCGGCGACCGTAACGGTCGGCAATCGGGCTAACCAGACTGGCACCGAAAAACAGACCCAGAAAGGTCGCCGAGGCAAAGGCTGCCTGATCGGAAAAGCCGAACAGGCCCTGGTTTCCCGTGGCAAAGATTCCGTCGCGAATCAGGCCGGGGCTGATATAGGCCGTCTGAAACAGGTCGTAAAGCTCGAAAAAACCGGCGATAGACAGCAGGGCGACCAGTTTCCAGATAGTGGCAACCGCAGGCAGTCGATCAATACGCGCCGAGATATACGCTGCCCGCAGCTGTTCGCCCTTGGGTGCACCTGTGCGAGGTGATGAGTTCATCGATGGCCATCCTGAGTGCTTGTAGATGCCTGAATGGTACTCTTTACAATTTGTAATGAATGGTCTTTTAATGCGGTTAATGGCCCCTAAAAGATTAATAATTGTTTAGTTGGTGCGGTTTTTGAGTGTTTATACCGGTTAGCTCAGGCTGTACGCCGTTGAAATAGCTTGTGATTAGCAATGCAGCGCCAGCCTCAAAGACCAGCAAGCGTCAAAACAGCAGGCATGAAGCCGCCAATGATGTATCAACATGTGTCGCAAAACCTTAGGATGAGGGTCTTGATTTTCTGCCTGTCGGGTTCCCGTGACGTACAAACTGCCCACCACTGCAACAGCCCCTTTCTGCCCATCGGCGACCACCGACAGCGTGACCATCCCGCCGAATGCGTCCTTGCTGCGCAAGATGATGCTGTTCGTGGGACCCGGCCTGCTGGTTTCCATCGGTTACATGGACCCCGGCAACTGGGCGACGGCTATCGAGGCCGGGTCGCGCTTTGGCTATTCATTGTTGTTTGTGGTGGTGCTGGCCAGTCTGTCGGGAATGGTCTTGCAAAACCTCTGTTCCCGCCTTGGCATCGCCACCGGGCGTGATCTGGCGCAGCTGTCTGCTGCCCGCTACAGCCGTAATGTCGCCAAAGGCCAGTGGCTGCTGGCAGAGCTGTCGATTATCGCCACCGATCTGGCAGAGGTGCTGGGGGCGGCGTTGGCGTTTCATCTGTTGTTGGGCGTGTCGATCACCACCGGTGTAGCGCTGACCGCTTTCGATACCCTGATCGTGCTGGCCTTGCAGGGCGCCAATTTCCGGCGTCTGGAAGCTATCGTGCTGGGGTTGATTGCAACCATTGCCAGTTGTTTTGCCGTCGAGCTGTTTCTGATCAAGCCATTCTGGCCGGATGTGGTGGCGGGCCTGAAACCGAGCTGGGATGTACTGAGCAGCCAGGAGCCGCTGTATATCGCCATCGGTATTCTGGGTGCCACAGTCATGCCGCATAACCTTTATCTGCATTCGTCGGTGGTGCAGACCCGCGTCAATGGTGCTGATCTGGCCAGCAAAGCCACTGCCATTCGCTACGCCCGACTGGACACTATCGGTTCGCTGAGCCTTGCGCTGCTGATCAATGCGGCGATTCTGATCCTCGCGGCTGCGGCGTTTCACAAGACCGGGCATACCGAAGTTGTCGAGATTCAGGACGCTTATCACCTGCTTGATCCATTGGTCGGCGGTGCCATTGCCAGCGTGCTGTTCGGCGTCGCCTTGCTGGCGGCAGGGCAAAGTTCGACGTTCACGGGAACCATCGCCGGGCAGGTGGTGCTCGAAGGCTTTCTGCAGGCCAAAATTCCTTGCTGGCAGCGGCGCTTGATTACTCGCGCACTGGCACTGATTCCGGCGCTGATCGGCGTGATCTGGCTGGGTGACAGTTCGGTCGGCAAGATGCTGGTGCTCAGCCAGGTGGTGCTGAGCCTGCAACTGCCGTTTGCGCTCTGGCCGCTGATTCGCTTTACCAGTGATCCGCAGTTGATGGGGCCGTTCGTCAACAGTCGGTTGGTCAAGATTGCCGCCTGGGGTCTGTTCGGTCTGATCTCGGCGGCCAATCTGACGCTGCTGTGGTTCTGGGTGAGCTGAACTTGATCGCCGTAAGTCACTCTCAAACCTGACACCAATGTTCGCTGTCAGGGAGCCGGAAATGACCACAACCGATGAAAAGGGTGCAGTGTTCGAAACCGATTTGCCGGCTCGTCTGGACCGCTTGCCCTGGGGGCGGTTTCACACCTTACTGGTTGTGGCGCTGGGTATCACCTGGTTGCTCGATGGCCTGGAAGTGACCCTTGCCGGCTCGGTGGCTGGCGCCCTGAAAGCCAGTCCGGCGCTCAACCTGACCAACAGTGACGTGGGCCTGGCGGGTGCCGCGTATATCGCCGGTGCCGTAATCGGCGCATTATTTTTTGGCTGGCTGGCGGACCGTCTCGGGCGTCGCAAACTGTTCTTCATCACCTTGCTGCTGTACGTCGGTGCCACGGCCGCCACGGCGTTTTCATTCAGTGTCTGGAGCTTCATGCTGTTCCGTTTTCTGACCGGCATGGGTATCGGTGGCGAGTACACCGCAATCAATTCGACGATCCAGGAATTTACCCCGGCGCGTTACCGGGGCTGGGTCGACCTGACCATCAATGGCACGTTCTGGCTGGGTGCTGCGCTGGGCGCGATTGGCTCGATTGTGTTGCTCGATCCGCAATGGGTAGGTGCCGAACTGGGCTGGCGCCTGTGTTTCGGGATCGGTGCGGTATTGGGCCTGCTGGTGCTGCTGATGCGTCTGTGGCTGCCGGAGAGCCCGCGCTGGCTGTTGATTCACGGCCAGGCCACGCAGGCGAAAAAGATCGTTGAACAGATAGAGGCCGATTTGCAGCGCCAGGGCCATGTGCTGCCCGCGGTGCAGGGCAAACCCTTGCGCCTGCACGTGCGCGACCACACGCCACTGGGGGAGGTTGCCAGAACCTTGCTGGTGACGTTTCGCCAGCGTTCGCTGGTTGGCCTGACGCTGCTGACGGCCCAGGCTTTTTTCTACAATGCGATTTTCTTCACTTACGCGTTGGTATTGACCGACTTCTATGGCGTGCCGTCCGAGCGCGTCGGTTGGTATGTGTTACCGCTGGCGTTGGGTAATTTCTGCGGTCCGCTGCTGCTGGGCAGGTTGTTTGACGTGGTGGGGCGGCGGGTCATGATCAGCCTGACCTACGGTGTGTCAGGCGTGCTGTTGGCGATCAGTGGCTATATGTTCGAGCAAGGTCTGCTGGACGTAACCCAGCAGGCCATTGCCTGGATGGTGATTTTTTTCTTTGCTTCGGCAGCGGCCAGCTCGGCCTACCTGACAGTGGCCGAAACCTTTCCGCTGGAAATCCGCGCATTGGCGATTGCAGTGTTCTACGCCTTCGGTACGGGGCTGGGCGGGATGATAGGCCCGACGTTGTTTGGTGAGTTGATAGAAACCGGCGAACGCAGCAATGTGCTGATCGGCTATCTGATCGGGGCAGGGTTGATGATGTTCGCGGCGCTGGTGCAGTCGATATGGGGCGCGGCTGCCGAGCGCAAGTCTCTGGAGGAAGTAGCGAGGCCGCTGTCGCAGGCCGGGGAAAGGTAAATGGTCAGTTACCGGAACACGCCACGAAGGCCATCGACTGACGCACGCAAGCCGACGATCCGCTCGCTGACTTCCTGCGCTTCATGCGGGCGAGAAGTACGCTCCAGGTACAAAAGATGTCCGGCAAGATTGGCCGAGACGCGTTCAAGGTCGTCGGCGGTGCGCCTGACGTAGGCCTGGATGTCTTTCAGTTGTTCGACTTGCACGGATGGTTCCCCTATAGGTCGCATCCGAGCGCACTAAATGACTAAATGAATGGGGGCTGTGACGAACCCCCTCAATCGAATTATCGACCGCTACAGTAGCTTTCTTTAGCGTCGCAGGTAAATAAACAGGTAATAAATTTTTGCCCGCTGCCGCCCAGCCTAATCGTCTTCCTGATCGTCATGTTCCGAGTAGGAATCCAGCAACTCGGCCAATGCCAGGGTACGGTCCAGCCCGCTGCGGCTGGACATGATTTCGGCCACTGCCTGCGTGGCGGCAATTCTGGCAGCTTCGCGTTCGGCATCGGTGTTATTGGGCGTGGCGGCCTGCGCAGCCTCAATAATCGATTGCTCAAAGGTATTCATGGTGCTCGCTCGTGAAATTCAAGTGCCTGTGATACCGAGAATGACGGATTGTTTCAAGGCCGATCAATCACCTTCGTAAGGAAATTCCTCCAGGGTCTGCATCAGTGCGACACCCTGCGGCCCTTGAAGATTGTCCAGCACCCAGCAACTGCTGGCATTTTTAGTCAACAACAGACGAGTGGTCTGGCTGGTGACCGGCTGCTGCGGGGCGTCTTTGTAGCCCAGGTTGTAGGTCATCTCGACCACTGCCTGCTTGTCGGAATTGGACACCAGCTTCCAGTCGATGGGCTTCTGCACATCGCCATCCTGCGCGTCGGTCCAGGGGTTGGCGCTGACTGCGCACTGATCACCGTTCTGACAGGCCCAGTCTTTTTTCAGCAAGCCCAGCAAAGGCTTGGACAGGTAATCAGCCGAGCCTTTGCCACTGAGGTAGAAGTCCTGATGCTTTTCGTAGACCCAGCGCGCTGTATCGACCGGGGTCGCGGCGGGGCAGGCGGCCTGGGCCGTTGATGAAAGCAGGCAGGCGAAGGCAATGGCGACGGTTCTGGACATGGAGCAGGCTCGCAGAGATGGTGGCAGTGAGGTTACATACTGAGAACATTGCATTTGTAAGGCATGCGGACAAAAAAGCAATGGTTTTAGGTGAAGCGGATGGCTGGAATAATATTGTGAGCAATTTCCTTCAATACGCTGTTCATTGCCGTCATTACCTTGAGCGGGTCATTTCTGATCATGTTCAAGGGGTGTTCCATGACTATGCTGATTTCCATGGCTGCGTTTGCACTGGCTTCGTCCATCACGCCGGGACCGGTCAACATTGTGGCGTTTAGTGCCGGTGCGCGCTATGGGGTCTGGCCGGGCATGCGCCACGTGCTGGGTGCAACGCTGGGCTTTACCCTATTGCTGCTGCTCATCGGTTTTGGCCTGTACGAAACCTTGCAGCAATGGCCATTTCTGACCCGAATCATTCAATGGTCCGGCGTGGCATTTCTGCTGTATATGGCGTTCCGGCTTGCAACCGACAACGGTCAACTGAGCCTGGGCGATAAGGCAGTCGGTCCTTCGATGATACAAGGGGCGGTCATGCAATGGCTCAACCCCAAGGCATGGCTGGCATCGATAGCAGGCATGGGTGTTTTTGTTGTCAATGGCGAGGCCACGTTGATCTGGCAATTCGCAACCATCTATTGTGTGGTGTGTTACCTGTCACTGGGTTGCTGGGTCTTTGCCGGGAGTTTTCTGAGCAACTATTTGTGCAGCGCGGCAAGCGTACGTGTTTTCAACCGGATCATGGCGCTGTTATTGGCTGGCTGTGCGTTGTATCTGTTGATCTGACCCGTGCAATCACAACCGATACTGCCCCGGTGTCGCTGCCAGGTGTTTTTTAAACTCACGCTGAAAATGCGCTTGATCGGCAAAGCCGGTTTCCTGTGCAACGTCGGCAATCATCTTGCCGCTTTTCAACTGTGTTTGGGCGTACTGGATACGGCGATTGAGCAAGTAGGCATGCGACGTCAGGTGATATCGCTGCTCAAACGAGCGAATCAGGTATGACGCTGAGAGGTTGGCTGCAGCACGGATGTCGGCGAGTTTGATGGGCCGGGCAAAGTTGTCGTTGATGTACTCAGCGGCGCGCGTGACTCGGGGGGAGAGTTGGAGGAGCGGCGCTGGCGTAGCATCAAATGTCTCCAGCATCAGGGTGAAGAACGCTACCGCCGTGCAATGTTTTTGCAGCGTATCGGCTTTTGCGTCGGTCAGGGTCTGGTACAGCGCCGTCAATTTACCGAACAGTAGCGGATCGCTAGTGTGCGTATAGGGCAGGGGTTGAAAGCCGGATTCAGCGTTCAGCCCTATATCCTGCTGTATGTCGCCTAGCCAATGGCTGTCCACATAAAGCATCAGGTACGACCACGGCTGATTGTTGATCGGGTTGCAGGCATGCACATCTCCGGGGTTCATCAGGACCGCGGTGCCTGCCGTTACGCGCTGTGAGCTCTTTTCGTGCAAATAGGTGCTTTGCCCAGCGGTAATCGCGCCGATGGAAAAAGTCTCATGCGAATGCGGGGCATAGCAGACCAGCCGGCCATCTTCTACCGAGCGCGCCTCAATGAAAGGCAGGCACTCATCGCGCCAGAAAAAGGGGGTTGCGGTCGAGTCGCTGGAGTGGATGGTGCTCATGCTGATATCCCGTCGGCAGAGCACCGAGGGTAGCTGAACTCATGTGCCAGCGCGATGCCGATGTGTCGCAGTGCGTTAAAAAGCACCGGCTAGTGCAAATGCTCTGCGTCGGCATGCGTATCGTGACGAGCTGCGTCACTCAGGCATGCTCACGCAGAGCGTAAAAAGCGAAGCGCGTAAGCCTTACTTCTTCACCGGCACGATATCCATGATGTTGCCGTTGACCTTCTGAAAGCGGACGTATTTGTCATTGATCTTCACCCATTCGCTTTCCTTGGCTGGTGCTTCAAGGCCTTTGCTTTTCCAGTCTTTTACTTCCAGATCGCTGCGGCGATATTTTTCCGGTACGCGGGAACCGATTTCCAGTTCGTGCATATTGTCTTTGGATTCGGCTACTTTCGGGTCCGCCGTCTCTGCTGCGTGAGCGGGCAGGGTGACGGCGGAGAAGCAGCCGAGCAAGGTCATGCAGGCGATCAACGATTTGCTATTCATGTAAAGACTCCCAGTCTTTGGTATCAGGCGATGGCTTAATGCCTCGTAATAACTGGGACCCTCACGGTTGCAAATCATTCGATCGGGTTTGCCGCGCTTAGCCTTGCAGGGTCTTGGCGATGGTTGCAGAGAGCCTGGTGGTGGGGCGGCCGATCAGCGCACTCAACTGGTGACTGTCATCGAACAGCGCGCCTTTGGCTGCTGCCGCGTCGGAATCGGCCAGTAACTGCGCAACGAAGTCTGGCAAGCCTGCCTGGATCAGCGCGGCTTCGAATTCGGCTTGCGGCAGGTTGACGTAAGGCAGAGGCTGGCCGGCCTGCTTTGAAAGCTCGGCAGCGAACTCGGCAAGGGTGTAGGAATCGTCACCAGCCAGCTCGTACACGCGACCGCTCTGATCCTCGCCGGAGGTCAGCAGCACCGCCGCAGCTTCAGCGTAATCGAGGCGCGAAGCCGAACTGATGCGGCCCTCTTCGGCACAGCCCATGACCGCGCCATGGGCCAGTGCGCCTGGAATACCTGCGGTGTAGTTTTCGGTGTACCAGCCATTGCGCAGCAGGACATAAGGCAGCCCGCTGGCGCGCAGGTAGTCTTCGGTTTCGCGGTGCTCTCTGGCCAGGCCCAGTGCCGAGGCGTCTGCATGCAGAACACTGGTGTAAGCCAGCAGTTTGACCCCGACGCGTTTCGCCGCATCAATCACGGCCTTGTGCTGCGGCAGGCGCTGGCCCACTTCGCTGGAAGAAATCAGCAGCACCTTGTCTGCACCGGCAAACGCGCTGTCCAGCGTCGACGGCTGCGAATAGTCGGCATGACGCACTTGAACGCCTTTTGCCGAGAGGTCACTGGCCTTTTCCGGGCTGCGGACTGCGGCAATGATCTGCCCGGCAGGTACACGAGTGAGCAGCTGTTCAATGACGATACGGCCAAGCTGGCCAGTGGCACCGGTGACAACGATCATGGAAGGATTCCTTGAATCAGGTTGAAAGGAAGCACCAGCATAGTCATGATGCTTACCTTTCGTAAGTACGTACAAAAAGGTAAGTGTCATGAGTGAATCTGCCTCGCATCCACAGTCTGAAACGGTCGAGTCCATGCTGGCCTTCGTTCGTCAGGGGCAGGTACTGGCCACTGACTGCCCTTCACGGGTAGTGCTCAACCATGTTTGCAGCCGTTGGGGCGTGCTGGTGCTGGTGGTTTTGCGCGGCGGCATGCATCGTTTCAGCGAGGTGCGGCGCAAAATTGGCGGGGTCAGCGAGAAAATGCTCGCGCAAACCCTGCAGCATCTGGAACAGGACGGCTTCGTCAGCCGCAAGTCACTGCCGGTGGTGCCGCCGCATGTTCAATACCGGCTGACCCCAATGGGCGAAGAAGTCGCCTTGCAGGTTGAAACACTCGCCACCTGGATCGAGACCAATCTGCCGCGCATCATGCAGGCCCGTGAGGCCGCGAACACGGTGCAGACCACGCTTGAATGAGCCGTTTCTGACAGATTTTTCATCCTGCGATTGTCGGCTCAATCGCCTGCAATCAGCCGCTTCTTGGTATGGTGCGCGCCGAAATCTTTATATACACGTTCAGTTGCGCCGTTTGCCCTTCACCGAGAAGCTGTAGAAATGCCCAATCCAATTCCCCTGAAAGACCACGAAAAAGAGACGCGGCTGGTCAATCAGCGCCTGATTGCCTGCGCGGTGCTGGTCGGCCTGCTGGCTGCCTGTCTGGTCGCGCGGATGTACTTCCTGCAAGTCACCGAGTTCGATTACCACTCGACCATTTCCGAAAACAACCGCGTGCATGTGTTGCCGATCCCGCCCGAGCGCGGTTTGATCTTTGACCGCAATGGCGAAGTGCTCGCTGACAATCGCCCCAGTTTCAACCTGACCCTGACCCGTGAGCGCGCCGGTGACTGGCACAAGGTGATCGATGAACTGATGACCCTGCTGGAGTTGCCCGACGAAGACCGGATTCTGTTCGACAAGGAACTGAAACAGGTTCGTCACCCGTTTGAGCCTGCGACCCTGCTGTATGAGCTGACCGAAGAGCAGATCGCCACACTCGCGGTCAATCAGTACCTGCTACCGGGCGTGGATGTGGCAGCGCAGTTCGTTCGTCACTACCCGCTGGGCGCGCACTTTGCCCATTCGATTGGCTATGTCGGGCGCATCAACGAAAAAGAAGCGTCGCACCTCGACAATGAATATCGCGGCACTCAATCCATCGGCAAGACCGGTATCGAGCGCTTCTACGAATCCGAGCTGCACGGCCACGTAGGCTACGAAGAGGTCGAAACCAACGCCCAGGGCCGCGTGCTGCGGGTGCTCAAACACACTGACCCGGTGCCGGGCAAGAACATCACCCTCACGCTGGACGCGCATTTGCAGGCCGCAGCGGAAAACGCTCTGGGTGATCGACGTGGTTCGGTGGTTGCGCTGGACCCGGAAACCGGCGAAGTGCTGGCGATGGTCAGCAAACCAAGCTTCGACCCCAACCTGTTCGTCACCGGCATCAGCTTCAAGCAGTACGCTGCGCTGCGCGATTCCATTGACCGGCCGCTGTTCAACCGGGTGCTGCGTGGCCTTTACGCGCCGGGCTCGACGGTCAAGCCGGAAGTAGCGATTGCCGGTCTCGACAGCGGTGTTGTCACGGCCTCGACCAAGGTCTTCGACCCCGGTTACTTCCAGCTGCCGGACTTTGACCACAAATACCGCAACTGGAACCACAGCGGCGATGGCTGGGTGGACATGGACACGGCGATCATGCGGTCTAATGACACCTACTTCTACACCGTCGCGCACAAGCTCGGCATCGACCGCCTGCACGACTACATGACCATGTTCGGCATCGGCCAAAAGGTCTCGCTGGACATGTTCGAGGAATCGGCCGGGCTGATGCCGTCCCGCGAATGGAAACGCGCTACACGCCGCCAGGCTTGGTTCCCGGGCGAAACGGTGATTCTCGGCATTGGCCAGGGCTACATGCAGGTCACGCCATTGCAACTGGCTCAGGCAACGTCACTGATTGCCAGCAAAGGCGTCTGGCATCGACCGCACCTGGCGATGGAAGTAGGCCACGACGTGCCGCTTGATGAGCACCCGATGCCAAACATCGTGCTGCGCGATCCCAACGAATGGAATCAGGTCAACACCGGCATGCAGATGGTCATGCACGATCCGCGCGGCATTGCGCGCGATGCCGCCAAGGGCGCGCAGTACCGCATCGCTGGCAAAAGCGGTACGGCGCAGGTGGTGGCGATCAAGCAGGGTGAGCGTTACAACCGTCTGAAGACGCTGGAGCGTAACCGTGACAACGCCTTGTTCGTCGGCTTCGCACCGGCCGATCATCCGAAGATCGTGGTGTCGGTGACCATCGAGAACGGCGAGGCGGGCGGTCGAGTCGCGGGCCCTGTGGTCCGGGAAATTCTCGATGCCTGGCTGCTCGACAGCGAGGGCAAGCTCAAACCGCAATACGCAGTCCCTGCCAAGGCGCCGGGCAACCCGCACGCCTGAATTGTTTGCCAAGGCAAACTGTCTGACCGAGCCCTGAACAGGGCTCAGGTTTTCTGAACTGTCGAGAATTCATCGGGTCGACCACAATAGGCGTGGCAGAGCGCTGCGCGCGTTTTACCGAATTCATTATTGCCTCGACAAGGAACCCCTAATGTCCAAGACCATCGCCGACCATCTTGCGCAAACCCTCGCAGCGGCAGGTGTTTCCCACATCTGGGGGGTGTCCGGTGACAGCCTCAACGGCCTGACCGACAGCCTGGAACGTACCGATTCGATTCGCTGGATGCACACCCGTCATGAAGAAGTCGCAGCCTTCGCCGCCGGTGCCCAAGCGGCATCCAGCGGCAAGCTTGCGGTCTGTGCAGGCAGCTGCGGACCGGGCAACCTGCACCTGATCAACGGCCTGTACGACTGCCATCGCAACCGCGTGCCGGTGCTGGCGATTGCTGCGCACATTCCTTCCTCGGAGATCGGCCTGGATTACTTTCAGGAAACTCACCCGCAGGAGCTGTTCAAGGAATGCAGCCACTTCGTCGAACTGGTCAGCAAACCCGAGCAATTCCCGCGTGTGCTGGAACGTGCCATGCGCGCGGCGATCAGCCAGAAAGGTGTGGCCGTTATCGTCTTGCCCGGCGATGTGGCGCTCAGCGAATCCCCTGATGTAGCTGCGAAATGGATCGAGGCCACGCCGCCCACTGTCGTTCCAGCGGACAACGACTTGCAGTCGATGGCCGACATGCTCAACGACTCGAAAGCCGTGACCTTGCTGTGCGGTGCAGGCTGTGCGGGTGCTCACGAGCAGATCCTCGCACTGGCCGACACGCTGGGCGCTCCCATTGTTCATGCCTTGCGCGGCAAGCAGCACGTTGAGTACGACAACCCGTTCGACGTCGGCATGACCGGTCTGATTGGTTTCAGCTCCGGCTACCACGCCATGCTCTCCTGCGACACGCTGGTGATTCTCGGCAGCAGCTTCCCATATCGGAATTTCTACCCCGAAAAAGCCAACATCATCCAGATCGACCTCGACCCTACGCAGTTGGGTCGCCGTACGCCTGTGGCGCTCGGTCTGGTCGGCGGGGTACGGGAAACCCTCGACGCATTGCAGCCAAAACTCAAGCCGCACGCCGACCGCCGCTTCCTCGACAAGGCCCTCAAGCACTACGCCAAGGCCCGCGAAGAGCTTGACGAACTGGCCACGCCTACGCCAGACGGTACGCCTATTCACCCGCAGTACCTCACTCGGTTGGTCGACGAGCAAGCGGACGCTGATGCGATCTTTACCGTCGATGTAGGCACGCCAACGCTGTGGGCTGCGCGCTACCTGCACATGAACGGCAAACGCAGCCTGCTGGGCTCGTTCAACCACGGTTCGATGGCTAACGCCTTGCCTCAGGCTCTGGGCGCGAAGGCCGAGCACCCTGATCGTCAGGTGGTGGCGTTGTGTGGCGATGGCGGCCTGTCGATGCTGCTGGGCGACCTGCTGAGCATCCGTCAACTGAACCTGCCGATCAAAATGGTGGTGTTCAACAACAGCTCGCTGGGCTTTGTCGACATGGAAATGAAAGCCAGCGGCTATGTGCCGCACGGCACCGACCTGCATGAAACCAACTTCGCCGGTATCGCCTTGGGCGCAGGCATGCTCGGCCTGCGCGTGGAGAACGCCGAAGAGCTGCCTGCAGCGTTGCGCAAGGCGTTCGATCATCCAGGCCCGGTGCTGATCGACGTGGTCACTGCCAAGCAGGAGCTGGGCATCCCGCCGAAAATCAAACTGGCACAGGCCAAAGGCTTCAGCCTGTACATGATGCGCGCGATCATGAGCGGGCGCGGCAGTGAAGTGCTGGAACTGGCCAAGACCAACTTGCGCTAATAATCCGGGCAACGTGACAGGCGGAATCAGAAAAACCGCCTTCCTCTCGCCAGACACTGTGGTCATCTCATTTATAGGTGACCACGTTGTCTGGCGTTATGTTTTGCATCTTGGTTTATTGCCGTTAATGTTAATTGCACTTCTTGTGGATCCAAAATTCCCGCGCATTTTCGAATACTCGTCTTCATTAATCTTGTGGTGTGAATTGTCAAGATAAATAGTTTGGTAAAGCTCGGCTGCCCTCAGCCGAAACAATGGGACGGAAGCAAGACCGGCTAAGGCAGGCTAATTACCGAATCATCTCTGGCTATTAAAAAACGTCGAAAAATACAGAACGTTAGGCCTCGGATCGTCTTTATAGAACGTCTGCACGTCATGAGGTCTGCAATGCTTAGAAATGCTCCTTTGAGTATGAAACTGCTGCTTATTTTAATGTTTCCCCTGCTGGGCTTTCTTGCCTTCGCAGGTATTTTCGTCGCTGATAAAAGCGAGAACCTCAGCGATATGAGGCGCGCAGTGACGGCCACCAGTGCCGCACAGAAGCTCAGCAACGTCGTCACCACCATCCAGCGCGAGCGCGGTGCCAGTGGCGTGTTCCTGGGCAGTGGCGGCAAGTCCATGCAAGACAAATTGAAATCATTTCGTCAGGAAACCGACCAGGCGATGGGCGAGATGCGTGCGCAATCGACGGAGGGAATTCCCGGGCCGGAAAAAGTAAACCGCGCGCTGGATGACCTGATCGCGTTACGCCTCAAAGTCGATGCGCTGGCAATCAACAATACTGAATCCGGCACGCGTTTCACTGACATCATCAAAACGCTCATCGGGTTTACTTATTCGATGGAAGCGAGCATTGAAGACCCGCAAATACTGCGCGCCTTGAGTTCGCTCAATCAGTTCGTGGATATGAAAGAGCGCGCGGGTCGCGAACGGGTGTTGTTGGGCCTGGCTTTCAACCAGAATCGCTTCGACGCAGCGCTGTTATCACGCTTCAGTCGTAACCTTGGAGAGTTCTCCGGTTACTTCGAAGCCTTCCAGCGCTGGTCCCCGGAAGCATTCAAAACCAGGCTGAATGATGTTCTGCAACAACCAGGATCACTTGAAGTTGCCCGCCTGCAACGTCTGGGTTTCGATACACCCCTGGGCGACCCGCTCAACATCAAGCCCGAAGACTGGTTCAACCTTTCCACCAACCGCATAGACCTGATGGCCAGGGTTGAAGCGGAATTGGGTCAGACTGTCGTAGGCCTGGCCACCGATGCACGCAGCGCCGCTCAAAGCAGCCTTTACATAGCGGTTGCCACTGTCATCGTGATGCTGATCGTAGTGTTGTGGCTGGCGTCGGTGATCATCCGCAATATCAAGGTTGCAGTGGTCGACGTGAACCGCACGCTGGTTGCGCTATCCACCCGCGACCTGACCGCCAGAACCCGTTACACCGGTAAAGACGAGTTCGGCGAGATATCACGCAATCTGGACAACATGGCGCAACAGATCAGCGAGGTCATCCGCGAAATCGGCAGCGCTACCTCACAGGTCGCCACCGCCGCCGAGCAGTCTTCTGCGGTGGCGTTGCAGACCAGCCAGAACGTCGCGCAGCAGCGCCTGGGCACCGATCAGGTCGCCACAGCCATCAGCGAGATGAGCGCCACCGTCAAGGACGTTGCGCGCAGCACCACCGACGCGGCCGAGATGTCGCAGCGCGTCAATAACAGTACCGTGCAGGGCAAGACCGAGATCGACAACACCATCGGCCTGATTCAAGGGCTCTCGGTCCAGGCTGAAGAGACTTCACGAATCATTGACGAGCTCAAGGGCGAGAGCAACGCCATTTCCTCGGTGCTCGATGTCATCCGAGGCGTCGCCGACCAGACCAACCTGCTGGCCCTCAACGCAGCCATCGAAGCAGCGCGTGCGGGCGAACAAGGTCGCGGCTTTGCCGTGGTGGCCGACGAAGTGCGCAACCTGGCCAAAAAGACTCAGGACTCCACGGTCAGCATCCAGAACATGATCGCCAACCTGCAGTCCGGCTCCGAACGTGCTGCCGCGTCCATGCAGGAAACCCTGGGCAAGGCGCAAGAGGGCGCCAGCAACGTCGTACGCGCTGGCGAACTGCTGGAAGAAATCGCCGAAGGCATCGCGACCATCAGTGACCGCAACATCCAGGTTGCATCTGCTGCCGAAGAGCAAAGCCTGGTGGCCGAAGAAATCCACCGCAACGTGAATGACATCAACGCGCTGGTCATTCAGGTGAGTGCAGGTGCCGAGCAGACAGCAGTCACGAGTCGTGAACTGGCCAGGCTTGCTGAGCAGCAGCAGGGGCTGGTGGGACGCTTTAAAGTGAGCTGACGATAAGGGGTTTGTTGGGTGTTCAGAGGCCTGGGAGCGTTAGCTCTCGGGCTTTTTTGTAGTGGTCGTCGGGCGGCAGGAATTCGCGTGGCAGTTCTTGTGCGACGGCTTGGCTCGGCATGCTTTCGGGACTCAAAGAATATAAAGTGGACGGTCATCTTTTCGACATAAGTGGGTAATCGACACGCACGCCTACAATTTTAAAAAAAGTTTATGTTCGACGCTGTTCACTACATGCTGCGCGTCATATTGTTAGTTGCCTGATCATATTAACCATGCCGGTGTTTCGTGCGTTAATGTCCTCAATCTGTCACATCGCTTCCCTACAGTAATATCAAATGTAAGGGAGTATTTTCGACGCGTTAGTTCACTGGCACATTGCCGTGTTCGCGCTGGTGAGTACGTCGGCGTGAGAATGCCCTGACCCTGTTTAGGTCAGAAGCTTTATTGATGCGTTACTTTCCGAGTCCACCCGTTTCGTCTTGATAGTGTGCGGATCCAATGCCCACTGCGAGACTTGGTTTATCCGTCCCACCTGAATAGTGGCTTGCCTATGAACGCGCAGTTTTTGATGGTTGTTCAGTTGATTGCAGGTGTAGGCATGCCGCAACGGATGTCTGACGCATGACGACGTATGGAACAACAATGGCACTGGCGGCGAGCGCCATGCTGAGCGCGAGTCTCGCGTTAGCTGCTTCTGCACCGGCCAGCGACGAGTCAGTCATTGCCGTCATCAAATTCGTGAAGCGTGAAGAAGGTCCTGGCTTGCGCTTTGACCCGGCAAGTTGTGCCACGTGCAGGCTGGTGGCAGACCCTTACTGGAACGCCGACAACCCGCGCGAGACGGTCATAGCGCTGAAAGTACCGCGTTCAAGGACGCTTGAACTGGGTTTCGACGGAGCGGTGGCGAATACCTCGCGCGTGATTCTGGAAAGTGGTGATATACCGTTCAGGCTCGATGGCGGACGTTTGTATGTGGTATTGCCGCCTCTGGCAGTGGATGCGATAACAGCATCCGAGGTCTCTACGCACATCGTTGAGCCGGGCATGGTCCTGCGCTTTGAACATGCCGACCCGGCACGCCGCGCGGGCCTTTACGTGCAGGACTCGTTTCCGTCCGTTCAGCGTGCTGCAGCCAACGTGCTGGAGTTCGCGCAGCGCGAGGCGGTACGTGATCTTGGGCTTGGCCAATACGTGCAAAGCCAGGGGCTGGGCAAAATCCAGATCATGGGCTTCGACACCAATGCCCCACACGGCCATGAAGATGCACCGCCCCATATGCACATGCACCTGCGCTGGCCCGCGAACACCGGCACGCAAATCGCTCACTACTACATCGGCACGGACGGTTTGCTGCTGCATAACATCGTGGGCGTGAAAGGTATCGATACCCCGGAAAGGCGCTTTGAGCGCGGCGAGTCATTTACCACGGTCGGCCCTGATGGTCGTCCGGTCTACACCCATCGCATCACGCCACAAGGCGCGCTGCAGATCGCTCGTCCGGATGGTGCAATGTGCCTGATCGAACCCGCCGGGGCAGAGGGGCAAGGCTTTGCGGGTGGCGCCAGCGTGACCTGTTCCACTGGGACCAAACGCATCGTCAACGTCGATGACGACCTGCACAGAGGTCGATTGAAAGTCAGCATCGACAGCATCGAGGAGATCTTCTACTACGACCCTGATACCGGCGCTCTGCTGTCCCCCACGCAAGCACCTCCCGCACCACCTTCGGTGTATGTGCAAGGGGTGTCAGTAAAGGACTGGTCATCGGAGCCATCTGACTAGGCTCCGGTAAACAAAGTGGCTGCACGCGTGAAGTTGTATTAACGAAATGTCACGCGGTAGCTCGAGCAAAATGACCATTTAAAGTCTGTTAAAGCCAGAAGAGTCGAGCACGACTCCGCCCGTTCCTTGCCTTTTTTTTGTCTTGCCTTCGCCCGTACAGCAGTTAATTCCATTCTGACCTTATGGGAGTCAACATTATGTTTTGCTTACCGAAAATAGTTCTACTGTGCACGGCGGTATTGATAGTAGCGCCCTCTATTGCATTGGCAGAGTACAACACTGACAAGATCGGCGGGATACTCAAAGATGCCCATAATGACCTTACGATTGTCTGCGCGCACCGGGGGCTGCACGGCACCGCCATCGGTACCAACTCTCACCCCGACTGGTTGCGTGATGTGCCTGAGAACTCGATTGCCTCCATTGAGCAGGCTGCCTCCAATGGAATCGAGTGTTCGGAAATCGATCTTCAGCTGGACCGGGCCGGGAATGTAATCGTCCTGCATGATACCAACCTCGGTCGGACCACCAATGCTTACACGACCGCGAATTCGACTGAATATGACCCTTACGGTCATGGCGGCTATAACCCGAACCTGTCGAATTACTTTGGAAACACCCTGAATCTTTCGCTTCGGCATCCCTCCTTGAATGGCTACAGCAACCAGAAACTGCCGTCTTTCGATGCCATTCTGGACGCGATCAAGCGCGACAAGATCGCGATGATCCTGTTGCTTGACGTCAAGAACATCGACGCGGCGAAAAAAGCCTGGCAGAGCGTGAAGACTCACAGTAACTGGTGGGGAACACCGGCCGAGCGTTGGGTGTACTTCAAAATGCCTGTCAACTCGATTGGCATGAACGCTGCCAGCTTCGAATCCAAAGGGATCATGAATGCCCAGAGCGAAGCTGGCCGTTTTCGCCTGATTCCGGTGTTCGGTGCAGACTTTATCGACACCAGCGGCGGGGCGGCCAATTCGCTGTTGAACTGGCAAAGCTATTACAACAAGGATTATGTCTATGCGACCGAGGTGCGCCTCAAGGAATATGACAGCACGCTCAGATTCCCGCTCAACAACATCATGAACAGCTACTATGCGATGAGAACCCAGCACGATGTAAAAACCATGGGTGCCTATCAGCCTGTGGCGGAAACCAAATACTATAGCTTCTTTGCCGCGGATGGCCATTGCTGTACGGAACCCAAGTACTGGCTCTGGAAGTCCCAGAAGGGCTATGGGCAGGAGACAGGCGACAACCGGACAAGCCTCAACTGGATCATGAACACCGCAGGCAAGAGTTTCAGCTACATCATTACCGACGATCCTGTTACCGCCGTGTCGGCGCTCAGAAATGATGGCCGTCGAAATACCAGCCTGATTTCAAACTGATTATTTAATGACGGTCTTGTTAACGAACATTTTTATCGCGCCGGCCGGACGCGCATGCCGTGTCCGGCCGACAGCGAGGGCGACACTCGTTTCGAAACATGCTCACACTAGATAGTGTGCTATCTAACGATTTTCCTGAAACGCAACATGAAATAATCTTACTGTTGTTTCGTCAACTAACTTCCCTCTCGTCACAATAAGTACATATAGAAAAGCGTAGCATCGGCACGCTTTTTAAAACCTTTTGAAAGCGGCGCGCCGTTATTTATTTCGTCCCGGATTGGTGATGTCATGCCCGCGTTACTTCTATCTCGTCGTCCGCCACAACCCTGTCGCGACGATCTGCTGCCCATGTTGCCAGCAGGCAGGTTCGATGCCCCGGCGGTGCCGTTACCGGCAATCGCTGTGCCGCGCATTGGCGTGGGTCATGTTGCCTTGGCATGCGTTATTGCACTGGCTGTCCATGCTGCGGGTTTTCTCTGGTTTCGCAACAGTGCGCCCGCGCAACCGTTACCGCCGATAACCCGGCCCATGCCAATCGCGATGCAAATGGTCGCCAGGCCCACGCCGCCTGCTCCAGCAACGCCCGCCGCAGCGGCTCCTGCGGTTGAGCAACCCACGGCACCGCCACCCGTTATACCGGCAGAGCCAGCCAAACCCCTGGCCGCCGCACCCAAGCCTGAGACACCACGTCCGCAGCCTGCCAAGCCACAGGCCAAGCCACAACAAAAAGCACAGCAACAGGTAGCCGAGAGGCAAGTGCCTGCTGCTGCGCCCCAATCGATACCGGCACAGCAGCCCATGCCTGCACCGCCAGCCAGCAGCGAACCGCCTGCCACGGCACCCATCGGCCGCGCCGGTTATCTGAACAATCCGCCACCCGTGTATCCGCCTGCGGCCGCCAAACGCCATCAGCAAGGCACCACACTGCTGCGCGTGCATGTGCTGGCCAGCGGTCGTCCGGACCAGATTGAGGTGGCTCAGTCCAGTGGTTTTTCGGCGCTGGACGATGCGGCCAAGGCGGCCGTTCGACAGTGGTCATTCACTCCTGCCAAGCGCGGCAACAGCCCGGTCGATGGCTGGGTCAACGTTCCGCTTGCCTTCACGCTCGCTCCTTGAGGCGCCTTACCATGACAATCGATTATTCAACACTGATTCAGCAAAGCTCCATGGGCATCCTGCTGTTGTTCTCATTGGCAACCTGGGCTGTGCTGCTGCTCAAAGCCTGGCAGCAGGGGAGGCTGAAAAACCAGAACAAGCGCTACACGCAGGCCTTCTGGGCAGCTCAGGATTTCGACGCAGCGCTGCACAGCGGTCCGCAGAAAAGCCAGTTGGCACGTCTTGCGCAAGTGACCACGCAAGCGCTTTCCGGCGGTCAGGACGGTCACGAACCGGCTGACAGCTGGAGCCGCCAGGAGCTGCTGGAGCGTAGCCTGCATCAACAGATTCACTCTGAGCGACGCAACCTTGAAAGCGGCATGATCGTGCTCGCCTCAATCGGCAGCACGGCTCCTTTTATCGGCCTGTTCGGTACGGTGTTCGGCATCATCCATGCCCTTCAGGCCATCAGTACCGCCAAGTCAGCGAGCATTGCCGTGGTCGCCGGGCCAATCGGCGAGGCCTTGATCGCCACAGGTATCGGCATTGCCGTGGCAGTACCGGCGGTACTTGCCTACAACTTTTTCAACCGCCGTCTGAAGCTCATGGTGGCCGATCTGGACGCCTTTGCAATCGATCTGCTGAACCGCGCCCAGCGCCATGCCTTCAGATTGAAAGGCGAGCGCGACGGTACTCGCAGCCTCAGCGGGGTTGCTTGAAATGGCCTTCTCCTCAAGCCAGGGCGACGACGCGATCAGCGATATCAACATTACGCCTCTGGTCGACGTGATGCTGGTGCTGCTGGTGGTGTTTATCGTGACCGCACCGTTATTGACCAATGCCATACCGCTTGATTTGCCGCAGACAGCGGCCACCGCGCCGCTGGACGACGCCAAACCAGTGGCCATCAGCATTGACGCCAAAGGCGGTTTGTTTGTCGACGACCAGCCTGTAGCCGAAGAGCAATTACCGGACGCCCTGCAGAATCTGCATACCAATGACCCCGACGTGGCGCTGACCCTGCGTGCCGACACGGCAACTGACTACGGACGCGTTGCCAGGGTTCTCGCCGATGTGCAGCGATCCGGCATAACGCGCCTGGCGGTAATCACCGAAAGCCCTTGATTCCGGCAATTCCGATTAATAGGCGCAGGGCCAGAGCCTGCCGACTTCTTACGCCTTCAGGAAACGTTTTCATGATCATGCTATCGACTACGCGTGCGTCACGTTTTCCCCTTCAACGACTGGTGTTACTGATCGGACTGCATGCACTTAGCCTGACGAGCTATGCGCAGGACAGCGCGACGCCGACAGACCCGGCGCAGGAGCCTGCCACCGGCGCAGCCGATACCACGCTCGGTACCGTTTCAGTGATTGGCCAAGGGGAAACGCGCCAGGTACAGCGTGTCGATGAAAAGGACATCAAGGCCTATTCAGCGGGCACCAACCCGATGAAGGTGCTCCAGCGTCTTGCCGGGGTAAGCTTTCAAGCCGGCGACCCGCTCGGGCGTGAAGAAAGCAGTCAGCGCATCAGTCTGCGTGGCTTCGACATGCATCATCTGGGCTACACACTGGATGGTGTGACGCTGGGCAACATGAGTTTCGCCAATTTCAACGGCCTGAGTATCACCCGCGCAATCATCGCGGAAAATATCGCCAAGAGTGAAGTCGCGGCCGGTATCGGTGCGCTGGGCACTGCCTCCAACAGCAACCTGGGCGGCACAATCGCGTTCACCAGTTCAAACCCCGAAAAGGAGTTTGGCGCGCGCCTTTCGCAAACCCTCGGCAGCTATGACACCACGCGCACGTATGTGCGCGTTGATACCGGCGAATACAACGGGCTGGCGGCTTATGTGTCAGGCGAAAAATACGATGCCGATGCCTGGAAAGGTCATGACAATCCGCAGGAATCCGACGCGCTCAACGCCAAGGTCACCTACGATTTCGACGCTAATCACCTGAGCTTCTATCACAGTACCTCAACGCACAACGAGGCCAACCTGCCTGCCATGTCGAGCAGCATGATCAGGCGTCTGGGGTACAACTGGAGTTACTACACGCCGGACTGGACCCGGGCTGTGAACGCCGCCAACGGTATTTTCACCGGCGGTGTCACCCGTGCAGCAGACGCGACCTATAACGGCAGCAGTTTGCGTGATGATGAACTGGACATCCTCAGTGGCAACTTTTCCCTCAGCGATGATCTGCTGCTGGATGCCACGGTTTATCACCACCACGACTCGGGGCGGGGCAACTCTTACTATCCATTCGTGTACACCAGTGGCAGCACGACCGTACCTACCAACTCCATTCGCAGCACGGTCTACGGTATCAACCGCTCGGGCTTCCAGACCTCGCTGACTTACTTTCTGGGTCAGCACGAAATTCAGGGTGGGTTCTGGATTCAGTCGAACAAGAATGACGTCTCCCGCTACCTGTTCGACCCGACCGGCACGGCACCGCAGAATCACATCGTGAGAACCAAGGGTTTGCCGCAGGTCGCGACCATTCTTTCTCAGGATTACAACGACCTGACTCGGCAATTCTATCTGCGCGACAGCTACACCTTGCTCGACGACCGCCTGAAACTCGAGTTCGGTGCCAAGAACACAGTCACTACCTCGACGGTGGAAGGCAAGGGTGGCGGTTACGCCAGTGGTTCGCTGGAGGCGCGAGACCGTTTCCTGCCGCAACTGGGGGCGACCTACAAGCTTGATGATCAGGATGAGGTGTTTACCTCCTACTCGGAAAACGTCGCCGCCTTCCCCAGTGGCGGCTACGGCCCGTTTTTCACCACTCAGACGGCAGTCGACGCGGCAGGCGGGTTCAAGAACCTCAAACCGGAAACCTCAAAGACGGTTGAAGTGGGTGTGCGTCGCAGCAACGCGCTTTATTCAACCTCGGCCGCGGTCTACAACACCCGGTTCGACAACCGCCTGGTGGCTATTACCAATTGCACCGGGATCGTGATCTGCCAGAACAGCGTAGCCAACGTCGGCTCGGTGACCAGCCGAGGCCTGGAACTGACCTTCGCACTGACCCCGGACGAGAACTGGAGCTGGTCCAACACGGCGTCCTATAACCACAGCACCTACGACGATGATTATCAGAGCGGTACCAGCGAGGTGCATGTCAAAGGCAAGACGGTCGTCGACACGCCCAGGCTGATGTATTCAAGCAGTCTGGACTGGCATTGGCAGCAATGGAACGCGGGCCTGCAGGGCAGCTACATGAGCAAGCGTTATTACACCTACACCAACGACTCGAGCGTTGCAGGCTATTGGCTGGCCAACACCACGCTGGGCTACGACTTCGGCAAGTTGGGCGCGGTCAAGGACACCACCTTGTCGCTGAACGTAGTGAACCTGTTCGACAAGCGCTACATCTCGACTATCAACACGGACGCCAGTGCTGCGAGTGATCCCACTGGCGACTTGCAGATACTTCAGATAGGCAACCCGCGCAGTGCGTTCGTGACCATGGCGGTTCGCCTTTAACGCATCGTCCTGGAGGGCCCGCCCCCGAGGCTGAACCGCATGTGTGAGAGCCGAGCCGACCCCGCACGCTACCAGCGTGGGTTCACCTTGCTGGAGATGCTTGCCGCATTGACCCTTATGGCCATTTGCAGCACGGTCCTGCTGGTCGCCTTCGGCCAAAGCGTGCATTCCCTGTCGCAGGCCGAGCAGAGCGACCGCCTGACCGAGGCGGCCATGAGCGTGATGGATCAGGAAGCAGCAGGGCCGTTGGCTGACGGTATCCGCCAGGGCAGTCTGGGTGGCGGTATCGACTGGCAACTGAGCGTCGCCCGGCAACCGACACGTCAAGGCCAACTGCGCCTGTTTCGCCTGGACCTGACGGTAAGCGACGCCCGGCATCAGGCGCGTTTCAGTACCTTGAGACTGCGTCCGGCGACTGATCAGGTGCACCTGTGAATCCCCAACTATGGCGTGTGTGCATGATGCAGCAGCGTGGCATTGCATTGCTGGTGGTGCTTTGGGTCATGGCCTTGCTCAGCCTGCTGCTGGGGTCACTGGCCGGCTGGGTGCAACTGGAGAATCGCCAGGCGCTGCATCTTCGCCAGCACAGCCAGGCACTGCTGGCCGCAGAGGCTGGCGTCGAGCTGGCGGTGCAGGCCCTGGCTGACCCTGTGCAGCGCAAAAAGTGGGTCGCCGACGGACGTGAAATAGCCCTGACATTCGACGACACGCAGCTCTACATCAGCCTGCACAGCGAGAACGGCAAGCTCTACCTGAACAACGCTCAAGCGGAAGACTTTTCCCGTCTGGCAATGGCGTGCGGCGCGAGTCAGGCACAAGCCAGTCAAATAGCCAGTGAACTCGAAGTTCGGCGAAATAACGGCCAGCCGCCATTTCGCTTGCTTGAAGAAGTTCGGCAACTGCCGAGCATGACGCAAGCGCTGTACAGCAGGCTGTTGCCTGAAATCACGCTGTGGAGCGGCTTCGACCGACCTGATCCGGCCTTCGCAAGCCCGCTGATGCGCATGGCACTCAATCTGCCAACAGGAAACGCGGTGGGCGTCGATCCTGGGGAGGTGCTGGTGATCGAGAGCCGGGCGCAGAGGGCAGAGGGGTCTATGGCGCGTCTGCAAGTGACGGTGTTGTTGAATTCGATGGAGGGGCGAGGCAAGGCCTATACGGTGTTGCGGTGGGAGGAGTGAGGCGGGATTGCAGGCTGAGCAAGAGCCTTGAACATCCGTAATATCTGCCTGGAGCAGTGACTATTCAGTCAGGTTTTAACGTAACTACAAGCCCCTTATACAATTGTGTAGTGCTATAAAATATTCACTACATAATCGTTGACGTACCCGTTTTCCTTTTGCATTATGCAGCTGTCTCCCCGATCGGGAGCGCTGCAAAAGTGTACTGAACAGGCTCGGCAAGCCGTCGAGATGTTCCCGGATGTAGGCTGCCCACAAGGCAGATTGATGGAGCTGAACTGGCATTTGTCGTCGATATGGGCGAGAAGCTGGCGAAACGTCCTCATGATGCTTGTAATGGATCGATTGCCGATCCTGGGTCAGGTCTTTGGGTTTCGTGACTTCTTCTCTCTACGCTGATGCCGCTGTGTAGCGGCTCTTCATCAAGGCTACCTGCATGTCCTTGAGGGGCTGGAGCGGTATTCGACCAACACTTACGTGTGTTGCATTGATGACGCTCTGGCGCATGAACTTGATGTATCAATTATTGAACAGTCTACGAGCGAAGGAGCATCAACATGAATATCAACAAGCAACCGACTATTGATGAACTGGCTCGTCTGTTTGCAGCATGCAAAGACACGCTGGACAACCACATTGTATGGATTGCCGATTCAGGTGAAGTCCATGTCGACGCCATGTCGCCATTCACCCAGGAAGACGAATTCCGTGACGCTCATCCACAGATGCGCACTGCGCTGAAGATGTTTCGTCGCGGTCAGGGTTATGTCGGCAAAAAAGCGGCGGCCGACTGCACGTATGTGGAAAATACGTTGCAGACGCTGAAAGGCGAATGGCAGAAGAGCCGTCGGCAGGCGCACTCTCAGGTCGCCTGAATTCAAGGTGCGATGAGTATTGAGCCCTGAAGCCTGTTCCCGAACCTGATCGGGAACAGGCTTTTTTATTTTCAGCGCCCGAAAGGGTAATTGCCTTATTGGTTGTACAAAGTGTTTTTGCTGGTATAGATTCCGGCCATGAGTCAGTTATCTGGCTTCTCTCATTCCCGGCCTGCCGATGCTTTCATGGCAGCGCCTGCACCTGACATACACAGAGGTTGCCGATGCGTGCGCCACGATGGCTATGGTTGGTGATGTTGCTCAGCGCTGGCGCTTCGGCGGATTGGCGAGAGGCATTGCCCAATGCCCAGGTTGTCGGTGGCGGTGATCTCAGCTTGTTCGGCTTTCGTGTCTACACGGCCAGGTTGCTTAGCCCCGCCAAGCCCTTTGTAGCGGATGCGCCGCTGGCCCTTGAGCTGACTTACCATCGCGATATTGACCGCGAAGATCTGGTCGATGCCAGTATCGATGAGATCAAGCGTATTTCCGGGTCGAAGGTGAACGAACAGCAACTGGTGCAATGGCGTCAGCAAATGAACCAGTCATTTGTCGATGTTAAGCCGGGCATGAAGATTACCGGGGTTTACCTGCCCGGCCGCGAAGCGCGTTTCTATGTCGGCGACAAACTCCAGCATGTTGTGCCTGACGAGCAGTTCGCCAAGGCTTTCTTTTCTATCTGGCTTGACCCGAAAACCCGTAACCCCGAACTTCGCGAGCAGTTGCTCGGCAGTACCGGCTCATGACCCATCAAGGAGGGCGCATGCTGAGAAAGTGGATGTTGATGTTGTTTGCGGGGCTTGTACTGAGCGGCTGCGGCGGTGTGCCGGTAACCCGTTACAGTCAGGAAGAGCCCAAGCTCGATCTGCGCCAGTACTTCACCGGGCGTGTCGAGGCCTGGGGAATGTTTCAAAAGCGCTCCGGTGAAGTCACCAAGCGCTTTACCGTGGTGATCGACGGGCACAGCGAAGGCGAAGTGCTGGTTATGCACGAGGCCTTCAGCTACAGCGATGGCACCAAACAGGTCCGGGAGTGGCGCTTGCGTCCCGATGGTCCGGGGCGCTGGAAGGGCACGGCAGGTGACGTGGTTGGCGAGGCCTATGGCGAAGTGTCAGGCAACAGCTTCCACTGGAACTATGTGCTCAGGTTGCCGGTGGATGGCACCGAGTATGACGTGAGCCTGGATGACTGGATGTACCTGATCGACAAGCAGACCATGGCCAATCGTTCTTCCATGACCAAACTGGGCGTGGAAGTCGGGCAGATCACTTTGTTTTTTCGCAAGTCGGGTAAATAAACCGCGCCTCATGAGCTGAGGCGTTATCCACCAGGGCGGCTGTCAGCCGCCCGTCATGTTCATGAAGCGCACCACCTGCACGCCATCGTCGTGGGTGAAGTTGTGGCTCCACGGCTTGAGCTGCATGGCGTCGATGATGGCTTTTTCGAGTTTTTCCGGCTGACCGGGATTGGCGCGCAATACCGCCTTCAAATCCACGGAATGCTCGTTGCCGAGGCACAGCAGCAAGCGACCTTCGACCGTCAGACGCACGCGATTGCAGGTGCCGCAGAAGTTATGGCTGTGCGGTGAGATGAAGCCAATGCGAATGCCCGGCGCTTCGGCCAGACGCCAGTAGCGCGACGGCCCCTGGGTCGAGTCGGTGGAAGGCACCAGCGTGTAACGTTCGGCAATGCGCTCGCGAACCTGATCGCTGGAGTAGAAGGACTCGGCACGGCTGTGCTCGCTGATGATGCCCAGCGGCATTTCTTCGATGAACGAGACATCCAGATTGCGATCGATGGCGAACGCCAGCAGGTCGTTTATCTCGTGATCGTTGCGACCATGCATTACCACGCAGTTGAGCTTGGTATGCACAAAACCTGCGGCATTGGCGGCGTCGATACCGGCAATGACCTTGTGCAGATCACCCGTGCGGGTCAGCTCGCGAAAACGTTGCGGGTCGAGGCTGTCCAGGCTGATGTTCAAACGGGTGACGCCCGCCTTGAACAGCGGGGCGGCCAGTTTGTCCAGTTGTGAACCGTTTGTGGTCATGCACAGTTCGCGCAGGCCGGGCAGGGCGGCGATCTTTTCGCACAAACCCACGACGCCCGAGCGTACCAGTGGCTCACCGCCGGTAAGACGAATTTTACGCGTACCCAGCGCCACGAAGCGCTCGGCTACCTGAAGGATTTCCTCCAGCGACAGAATCTGTTGCCGAGGCAAAAACGTCATCTCTTCGGCCATGCAGTACACGCAGCGGAAATCGCACCGGTCGGTAACCGACATGCGCAAATAATCGACTTTACGTGCAAAGCGGTCCATCAGGACGGGTTCTGACATTTCACCTTCTAAATGATCGAGAGAGCTGTATTCCAGGTTTGGAGGCCAGCGTGCTACAGGGGTTCAGCTCTTTTTGCAGGGTGCAGTATCCGGGCCTCGGCGCAGGCTGGCAAAGTGCCCAAGCCTGCTCACATATTAGCTGCACGCCTCAAGCTTTGCACTGGCGGCCATGCACCTGCTACGTGGCCGCCACGCTACCGAGTCGAAATGCCGCAGTCCAATTGCTTCTTCCAATGCCCTCATCGATCCCCTCTATGGCCCTTTGCCGTAATGAGCCTGTCAATCAGGATTGGCAGCGGCACTGCGCTCGTAGCGTTCCAGTAAAGGCTGGATACTGATGCCGTGTACCAGAATGCTCAGCGCTACGACCGAAAGGGTCATACCAATCACGACATGGCCGACATCGTGTGCCAGACCGTGTGACAAGGCGAAGCACAGGTAATAAAGGCTGCCGATGCCGCGGATGCCGAACCAGCCGACCAGCGCTTTTTGCCTGCCGTTGAGCAGGCGACGGCTGACCAGCAGCCAGACGCTCGCAGGACGAATCACGCAAAACAATGCCAGCCCCAGACCAATCGCGCGCCAATCCCAGTACATCGCCAGCGCCGCGCCCAGCAGGGTGATCAGCAACACTTCCATTGCGCGTTCCACCAGGCTGCCGAACGCGAGCATATCGCCCATCATTACCCCGGCAGCCAGTTGCGAGTCGCTCATGTCTTCGCCCTGCGCTACTGTGCCCTGTTCAAGGGATGCAGTCATATGCCCCAGTACCGGTTGCGCGACATGCTCCGATGGCAGCTCTGAGCGCGTGACACGTACTTCAGCCTGACGCAGCCCGAATCCGGCGGTAAAGACCGAAAGAAAACCGAAGGCTCCCACACCTTGCGCGACCACGTAGGCCAGGGCGATCAATGCCAGCGCCAGAAAGTCATTGGGTGATGTGGTGCTGTCGGCGTTCTTGATGCGCAGAAAGATCATCAGATGGCCAACGCCGCGGCCCATGCCGTAACCAATCAACAAACCGGCCGGCACCGCCCAGATCAAATCCTTGATCAGCCATCCCTGGACCCAGTCGCTCATTGCGCCCCCGGAACTCAGGTACAGCAAGGCAAAGATCACGAATGGAAACGCGGTTCCGTCGTTGAGGCCCGCTTCGCCGGACAGACCAAACCGCAGGCGATCCTGATCCTGGGCGTTATTCACCTGGACCATCCCGGCCAGTACGGGGTCGGTCGGCGACAGCATGGCACCGAGCAGCAACGACACGCCCCAATCCAGGCCGATGATGTAGTGCCCTGCGACCGTCACGCCAGCAATGGTCGCCAGCATCACCGGTCCGGCCAGCCAGTAGGCAGAGTGCCAGGCCTTGCCGCGCAGGGGCAGGCGCAACTTGATGCCCGTCCCGAACAGGGAAAACAGCACCGCCACCTCGGTCAGGCGCTCCAGCCATTCGTAGGATTTTTCGAAATCCAGATTGACGATATCCAGGCCCATCGGCCCGATGCCAAAGCCAAATCCCAGGCACACCGCTGACGTGGTGACTGGCATCCAGCGCAGGTACGAGGACGTGAGCGCCAATAGCATCAAGAGCACGCCAAGCACGCCCATGCAGACAATAAAACTCATAAAGAAAGAACCACCGTTAAATGCGCCCGAAGAAGAGGGCGTAACGGTGGGACTCTCTTGTGCGGTAATAAGTTGAAATAATTTGCCGGGCGGTGATCAGTCGGTGCTTGCCTGTAAATGGCACGGCCTTTCGACCTTGCCGCTTGCGGCTAGCGCTCGATACTGCGGCTCCAGCGTGCGTTCCACTCGGGGCGGATCTGGTTGACTTGATCCCAGTCGATGGTCACCGCTGTTTCCAGGTACTTCTCCATGGCCTCGACCTGCGCGCGCGTCTTCTCGGAGGTCGGGGTTTTCGGGTTTGACGGTATCTGATCGCCGAACTCCAGCGCAGGTGCCTGTGCTTCCGGTGTCAGCAGGTAGGCCGCCAGCTTCTGGGCCAGCTTTGGCTGGTTGTTATTGGCGATTGCACATTCAGCCACGTTCAACACCACGCCGCCTTCCTTGGGCGAGGCGTATTCCACAGGCACGCCCTTGATCTTCAAGGCGGTCACTTGCGTCGGCGTCAGCGGGAACAGCGCGGCTTCGTCGGTCTGTACCATTTCCGAGATCTTCGCCGAACTGGCGATGTATTCCAGCACGTTCGGTCCAATGGTCTTCGGCCAGGCCTTGAAGCCTGGCTCGACGTCTTTCTCGCTGCCGCCCTGGATACGGTTGAACATCAGAAAGCCATGCAGGCCGAAGGTCGAGGAGGCCAGTGACTGGAACACCACTTTGTCCTTGAAGCGTTTGTCGGCCAGGTCCATCCATGAGGTGGGCGCGCCCCAGCCCTTTTCCTTGAACATCCGCGTGTTGTAGGCCAGGCCGGTCACACCCAGGCTGACAGCCGCTGCCTGTTCCTTGATTTTCGCCTTGGCAGGCAGGTCAGCGAGGCTGGCGCTGGGCTGCAGGGTGTCGCACAGGCCCATGGAAATGGCACGGTACATGATGCCGTCATCGAGAAAGATGACGTGCATCTGCGGGTTGTCTTTACTCGCCTGCACCTTGGCAAGGATATCGGCCGAGGTGCCGGGCACGATCACCACCTTGACGTTGTTGGCCTTCTCGAAAGCAGGCAGCACCTGATCGGCGTACAGGCGCTCCATGGTTCCGCCGTTCATGCCCAGGTACAGCGTGGTTTCGGCCTGGGCAGGCAACGACACGAGTGCGGCCGCCAAGGGCAGGCATGACAGGCCGGTGAGGGCGAGACGTTTGGTGCTTTTCATAGGGACGACCTTCCTCTGTGCAATGGGATGACTTTAGTAGCGGGTTCTATCGCAGTGGGTTGGCTAGCTGCCTGGCGGAAGCGGCCGATGGAAAAGGCCTCGAGCGAGATCGTTGAGGCACCGCCGCAGACCCATTCGGCCAGCGCTTCGCCCGCGGCCGGGCCGATCTGAAAGCCTGCCCCGGCAAAGCCGAAGCCGTGCAGCAGGCCTGGTCTTGTCAGGCTCGGGCCCAGCACCGGTTCGCGATCAGGCAGGTAGCCTTCAGTGCCGCTCCAGGTGCGAATGGCCTGGGCACCGGCCAGTGGCGGGTAGAGTTCGACGGCGTTGCGCAGGATGTCGAGCACTGCCGCCTGTCCTGGTCTGGCGTGTGCCGGGCCGAGGGCAAAGCCTTGTCCGCCGCCCAGCACGCAATTGCCGCGTGCTACCTGCCGGGCATAGATGCCGCCGCCTTCGACACCGGTGCTGACGTCCATGAACATCGGCAGTGGTTCTGTCACCAGCATCGCCGGATGCCCTGAATACATCGGCACCGGTTCGTTGAATTGTGCCGCCAGCGCTCCGGCCCAGGCGCCCGCGCAATTAAGCAGCCAGGGGGCTCGCAGTGTCAGGCCGCTGTCGGTCGTGACGATGAAGGCGTTGCCGTCGTGACTGACTTCGCTGACCGGCGCCTGCTCGAATACCTGAGCGCCCGCCCGGCGAGCTGCGCTGGCAAAGGCGGGCGATACCAGACGCGGATTGGCGTGCCCGTCGTCGGCGCACAGCGATGCGCCGACGGCGACATCGCCCGCCCAAGGGTAACGGGCGCGCAGTTGCTCTCGATCCAGCAGTTGCAAATCCAGCCCGAACCCCTGGCTGGCTTCGGCGTAGCTGCGCAGCGCATCCATGTCCAGCTCGCTGCGCGCCAGTTTGAGGTGGCCGGAGCGTTGGTATTCGCCGTCGATACCGATCAGCTCACGCAGGCCGCTCCAGATCTGATGCGCCCGTTGCGACAAGGGCAGTTGCGACAAGGGCCGGCCTTGACGGCGCACACCGCCATAATTGACGCCGCTGGAGTGTGAGCCGCAAAAGTCGCGCTCCAGCAGAGCCACACGCTTGCCCTTCAGTGCGAGCGCCAAGGCTGCCGACGAGCCGACAATGCCGCCGCCGATGACAATCGCATCGCTTTCAATCAGCGTGCTCATGGTTGTGTCTCCGCTGATTGTTTGTCCACGGGCAGCATCCCCAGGCCGAACGGCAGTGGCTTGATCGGAGCCTGGCCGCGTAGACGGCCGACCTGCTCAACTGGCCGGCCGCTCTCGCGGGCGATGATCTCGGCGGCTGCCAGGCCGCACATCCGGCCCTGACAGCGGCCCATACCGACCCGGCACATGGCCTTGACCCGGTTGATCTCCCAATGGCCGTCCTGCACGGTGGTACGAATATCGCCCGCAGAGACTTCTTCACAGCGGCACACCAGCGTGTCATCCGCTACATTGGCAGCCCAGTCTTCGGGGAACGGGAAAGCGGTTTCCAGCCCGTGGCGGAAGCGTTCGATGCGTTGCAGTGCGGTTTGCAGGTCACTGATACGCACGGCGTCGACGGTGACACCGCTGTCTTGCAGCAGCCCGAGCGCGGCCAGTTCTCCGGCCATTTCCGCCGCGTCTGCGCCCATGATTCCAGCACCGTCGCCTGCCAGATACACGTCTGGCACGCTGCTGCGCCCACAGTCATCGCGAATGGGCAGCCACGTTCGGTTAAGCGGGCTCCAACCGAATTCACAGCCGAGCAGGTCGGCCAGTTGTGTCTCGCTGCGCAGCGCATGGGCAAAGGCTACTGCGTCGCAGGCCAAGTGGCCTGACTGGCCGTCGCGTTGCCAGTGAATGCCGTCTACGCGTTTGTCACCGTTGATGCGTGTGAGGTGTGCGCCCTGGTGCACGGGAATGCCATGCGCACTCAGCCACCCGCGGTAATACAGGCCCTTGGCAAGGGTTGCCGGTTGGCCGAGCAGCGCAGGCAGCGCCTTGCATTGGGCTGAAAACGGCGCGCTGTCGAGCACCGCCAGCACGTTCGCGCCAGCCTTGGCATATTGATAGGCGACCAGATACAGCAAGGGGCCGCTGCCGCAAAACACCACGCGTTCGCCAATCGCACAACCTTGATATTTAAGTGCGATCTGCGCTGCACCCAGGCTATACACGCCGGGCATTGTCCAGCCGGGCACTGGCAGAATGCGGTCGGTGGCACCTGTTGCGACAATCAGTCGGGTGAAATCCAGGGTTGCGACTGTTCCGTTGTGCAGGGTATCGAGTTGATTGCCTTCGACGTTCCACACCAGCGTCTGCGGTCGGTAGTCGATCTGTGTTGTCAGTGCATCGAGTGTCTGATGCAGCGCAACGGCCTTGCCGCTTTCAAAGCCGTAAAGCGCCTTGGCCGGACGCTGGAAATTCTCTGGCTGGCGACGATAGATCTGCCCGCCGCCGCGCAGACCTTCGTCGATCAGGCAGGCTTTGACACCGTGCGCCAGCAGCGTTTGGGCAGCGCGAATCCCGGCTGGGCCGGCGCCGATAATGGCAACACGGTCATTGCTCATGGCCGCCGCCCCGGTTCGCGAATAATCGCCTGGCCAGCTTCCAGCAGCGTCGAGCAGGCACGCACCCGCTGGCCGTTGCCCAGTCTTACCCAGCAGTCCTGGCAGGCGCCCATCATGCAGAACCCGGCGCGCGGTTCGGCACTGAAGTCACTGCCGCGCAGGTGCTCGCTTGCGGTCAATACCGCAGTCAGCACGGTGTCGCCCAACAGACCATTGGCCGGTTGCCCATCGAGGGTGAAGGGCAGAACGGGGCGATCATGTTCAGCCAGTCGTTTCAGCAATGCCATGACGTGAAAGCTCCGGATCAGTGTTTGCCGACCAGCACCCGGTCCAGCCCATAGACCCGGTCGAGCAGGATCATGGTGGCGGCGGTGAGGGCGATGACCAGTGCCGATACGGCGGCCATCATCGGGTCGATGGATTCGGTGGCGTAAACGTACATGCGCACCGGCAGGGTCTGGGTAGCAGGCGAGGTGACGAAGATCGACAGCGTGACTTCATCGAAGCTGTTGATGAACGCCAGCAACCAGCCGCCTGCCACGCCGGGCAGGATCATCGGCAGGGTGATCTGCCGAAACAGGGTGAAACGGTTGGCCCCCAATGACTCGGCGGCGTGTTCGGCGCTGCGGTCGATACCGATCGCCGCCGCCAGCACCAGACGCAGTACGTAAGGCGTGATGACCAGCACGTGGGCGAAGATCAGCCAGGTGAAGCTGCCGTTTACGCCCATCAGCGCAAACAGGCGCAGCATCGCCACCCCCAGCACCAGGTGCGGAATGATGATCGGCGAAAGAAACAGCGCATTGAAAAAGTTGCGGCCCGGAAATGTATGCCGGGTGATCGCCAGCGCAGCAGGCACCGCGATCAACGTCGCCAGCGTTGCGGATACAAACGCCAGAATCAGACTGTTGTAGAACGAGTCGATAAAGTCGGCGCGTTCGAACACCGCCCTGAACCAGCGCAGCGAGAAGTCGGTAGTGGGCAGGCTCAGGGTGTTTTCCGGGGTAAACGCCACCAGGCACACCACCACCAGCGGGGCCATCATGAAGATCACTACCAGCGCATGAAACGACAGGGCCAAAGGACCGTTCTTGGACATGGATCATTCCCCCAGAGTTTTTTTGTAGCGGCCTTCGATCATGCGGTTCCAGGACAGCATGACCAGCAGGTTGACCAGCAGCAGCGCCACCGCCAGGGTCGCGCCCATCGGCCAGTTGAGTTCCGAGAGGTACTGGTCGTAGATCACCGTGGCGACCATCTTCAAACGTCGACCACCGAGCAGGCCGGGAATGGCAAACGAACTGGCGGCCAGGCCAAAAACAATCAGCGAGCCGGACAGCACGCCGGGCATGATCTGCGGCAGGACGATCAGGCGCATGACTTTCGCCTGACTGGCACCCAGCGACAGCGCGGCCTGTTCTGCGGTGGGGTCGAGCTTTTGCAACGATGTCCAGACCGGAATGATCATGAACGGCAACATGACGTGGACCAGCGCGATGATCACGGCGAACGGGGTGTACAGCAGTTTCACCGGTCGACCGCCCATGAACTGGATGGCCTGATTGATCAGGCCGTCTGCCCCCAGCAGCAGGCTCCAGCCGAAGGCCCGGACCACTACCGAGATCAGCAGCGGCGTGAGGATCAGAATCAGGAAGATCGAGCGCCACGGTGTGCCCATGCGGCTCAGAATGTAGGCCTCCGGCACGCCGATCAGCACGCAGAGCAACGTCACCAGCGCGCTGATCCAGAAGGTGCGCAGGAAGATTTCATAGAAATACGAGTCGGTGACAACGGCCATATAGTTGGCCAGCGTATAGCTGTCGCTTTTCACCCCGACCTGATAGTCGAACACGTTGAACGACAGCAGCAGTGTCAGGCCCAGCGGCAGCACCAGCAAGCCGATATACAACGCCAGTGCCGGGGCTGACAGCCAATAACCGCGGCTACACTGACGCATTTCGCTCATCAGGCTCATGCGCGCACCTCGTCGGCGTCCAGCACGCGCAGCAATTCGGCTGGCCAATCCATGCCGACCGCAGCACCTTGTTCCAGCGGTGCCTGGCCGTCGTTGCGACGCACTACGGTTATTTCGCCGATGCCGGTTTGAATGCGATACAGCCACTGGCTGCCGAGAAAGTAACGCGTGACGATACGTCCCGACAGCCGTCCGCAGCCGGGTTCGACCAGATCAATTTTTTCTGGACGCAGGCTGAGGGTCAGCGTGCCATCGCCGGGTAGCAGGCGGATCTGCGGGTTGCCGCTGCTGTCCGGGTCACCCTGCAGCATATTGGCTTTGCCGACAAACCCCGAGATAAAGCGCGTGCGCGGGTGTTCGTAGAGTGTGTAGGGCTCGTCGATCTGCGTGATATGCCCGGCCTGCATGACCACTACCCGATCACTGATCGACAGGGCTTCGGCCTGATCGTGGGTAACCATCAGCGTGGTGATGCCCACTTCATTCTGAATACGGCGAATTTCGAACTGCATCTCTTCGCGCAGGTTGGCGTCCAGGTTGGACAGCGGTTCATCCAGAAGCAGCACCGGCGGCTCGATCACCAAGGCTCTGGCCAGCGCGACCCGCTGCCGTTGCCCACCAGACAGCTCGCGCGGGTAGCGCTCGGCATGCTGAGCGAGACGAACCAGCTCCAGCACCCGGGTGACACGCTGTTGCAGCTCGGCAGCAGGCACCTTGCGCATGCGCAGGCCAAACGCAACGTTGTTGGCCACGGTCATGTGCGGAAACAATGCATAGCTCTGAAATACAACGCCCAGACCCCGGCTGCTGGGCTTGGCATGGGTAATGTCGCGGCCGTCGAGCACTATGCGCCCGTCACTGACTTCAACGAAGCCGGCGATCATTTGCAGAGTGGTGGTCTTGCCACAGCCGGAAGGGCCGAGCAGTGAAACGAATTCGCCCTTGTCGACGGCCAGGTTGGTGGCAACGACCGCGTCTATGGAGCCGTAACGTTTGGAGAGACCTTCGAGCTGCAGAAATGCCATGCCTGCTTCCACCTTTGTGCATGCGCGCCGAGGCACGCGTTTGTCATGGGCAGATGCGAAATGAAGTCATGCAGTTCTGTGGACGTTGGTGCTCGCTCTGAGTCGGCTACCGATGATTGTTCAAATCGCCCCTGTGGACTGAGAGTAGGGCGAAGGCTAGGATGGGCTCAATAAGGAATTTCACTGAATAACATCTTTCTTTGAATTAATTCTTTTAGTGGAAAAATAGCGAGATATATTCATGAATAATTCCACTGATCGGAATACTGCTTCTGCAGAAGTGGGCGTCGGCGCTGTGTCGCGTCTGTTCGCCGTATTGCGTTGCCTGGGCGATTGCGACGAAGGCGGCGAGCGGGTCACGCAACTCGCCCAACGTGTCGGGCTCTCGCAACCCACCACGCACCGCTTGCTGCGCAGCCTGATGGATGAGGGCATGGTCGAGCAGGACCTGCTCAGCAAGCGCTATCGGTTGAGCATCGAATTCTTTGCGCTGGCCGCCAAGGCGGGCAACACCGGCAATCTGCGCGACGTGGTACGCCCAAGTCTGTTACGCCTGTCTGCATCGCTTGGCGACTCTCTGTTTCTGCTGGCACGCAGTGGCTTTGACGCGATCTGTCTGGACCGCAGTGAGGGCCCGTACCCGATTCGCACGTTCACCGGCGACATTGGTGGCCGTGTTGCGTTGGGCGTGGGGCAGGGCAGCCTGGCGATTCTCGCTTTTCTGCCCGAGGACGAGCGGGAAACGGTGATTGCCTACAACCTGCCGCGGCTCAAGGATTTTCACCTGTACGACGAGGTGTTTCTGCGTTCAGAGGTCGAAAACGTGCGCCGCCTCGGCTACGCCGGGCGCAACACCGGCGCGCTACCGGGCATGGCCGGGCTGGCCGTGCCGATCCTGGACCGCAGCGGCCGGGCAGTGGCAGCGCTCAGCGTGGCAACTATCTCCGACCGCTTGGGTCCTGATCGCCTGATGACCGTGGTAGAACTGCTCAAGCGTGAAGCCACGGCCATCAGTGCCAGAATCAATCCCTTCGATCCTTCGCTGCGACGGCCCAGTCAGGTATTTGGGCAGGCGGAGTAAAGGAGAGGTCCGTCTCAGATTGAAAACTTCGACACCATACGGTTGAGATCCACAGCCAGGCGAGACAGCTCCTGGCTGGCAGTGGAGGTCTGGCTGGAAGCCGAAGAGCTCTGCGCCGACAGATCGCGAATGCTCACCAGGTTCTCGTCGACCGACCGCGCAACATGCGCTTGCTGTTCAGAAGCTGTCGCAATCATCAGGTTGCGTTCATTGATATGACTGATCGAGGCGGTGATGTCCTTGATCGCAATCCCGGCCTGCTGGGCGATCAGCAAGGTGGCGTCGGTTTCCGCATTGCTCTGCTTCATCGACTGGACGGCTTCATTGGAGTTCTTCTGAATACCCTGGATCATCTGTTCTATTTCCTGGGTAGACGTCTGCGTGCGATGTGCCAACGCCCTGACCTCATCGGCAACCACCGCAAACCCGCGGCCCTGTTCGCCAGCCCGCGCCGCTTCGATGGCGGCGTTGAGCGCTAGCAGGTTGGTCTGTTCGGCGATGGCGCGAATCACGTCCACAACCTTGGCGATGCTTTGAGCCTGATTGGCGAGGCCCTCTACTTCTGTGCCTGTTCTGTCCACGGTGTGACTGAGCTTTTCCAGCGCAGTGATGGTCTGGCCGACGCAATCCTGGCCAGTCTGCGCGGATTTTTCACAGGCCTGGGTAGAGGAAGAGGCCGCAACAGCGTTGCGTGCGACCTCTTCGATGGCGGCTGTCATCTGGTTGACCGCCGTGGCCGCCTGCTCGGTTTCCTGGGTCTGACGCTGCATGCCCTGTGTGGAATCCTGTGTGATCGAGCTCATTTCTTCGGCGGCCGAGGCGAGCAGGCCTGAGGCATCGGAAATATGCTGAATGGTGCCCTTGAGGTTAGAGAGCATCGCTGCGCTGGCTTTTTGCAGTTCGGTCAGCTCGTCTGCCCCGTTGATTTCGACAGTCGTGCGCAGATCACCTTCGGCGATCCGTCGTGTGGAGTCGAGTAGCGCCTTGACCGGCTTTGCAATGCTGCGCGTAAATAAGGTGGCAACAATCAACGTAATGATGATGGCGAGAATAATCAGCGTCATGGTCACGGTCAGTCCGCTCTGATAATTCCTGTTAGCCACCAACCCCGATTGTTCGGCTCCTTTGATATTGACTTCGATCAGTTTTTCTATCGATGCTTGTAACGCCTTGGCTTGCGGGCTCGTCACATCGCGAATGAATGCGAATAATTCGCTATCGGACTTGTTCTTGCTAAGTTCAACCAGTTCATCGATTTTGGCGATGTAAGCCGACGCATCAGTCTTCACTTTTCGATAGGCTTCCTCTTCTTCCGGGCTTGATACCAGCGGGCCGTAAGTGTCAGCTTCTTGCAGTAACGAATTTTTCAATCCGGTCAGCTTGTTCATGGACTCGGAAGACCGTCTGTCGTCATCCATCACGAAGCGTCGAGCATCGAGGCGATACAGCAGGCCTGCGGTATTAATGCGGCCTGCCTGCCTCACGCTGGGCAGCCAGTCATTCTGTAACCGCTCGGCGGACTGGTGGAGCCCTTCCATTTTGAACAGTGCGTTGATGCCCAGGCCAGCGAGCAGCAAGCAAATAAAGCCAAAGCTGACAAACGCCCTGAGGTTCAATCCGATATTTCTTATTGGCATTATGGATCCCCTTTGTGTCACCACTTCATGGCGGGGGCCATCTTACAAATGATGGTGACTTGATATCACTCTAGTGCTGTGGACTGGAAAAAACTACTGTCTGACACAAAAAGTTTATCCGTCATTCAGGAAGTGTTAAACAAACAAAAAGTTTGCCAATAGTCAGACTTTTATAGTGAGGGTTGTTCTTGAATGTGAAAAGTTTGTAAACGCATTTCCCGTAACGTTACTTGTTCCATTGACGGTAGCCAGCGATACTCGCGCGTCGCTGGCTAAATTCTTTAGGGTTTACGCCCACCCTGTCCGACTCAAGCCTTCAGCCTTGAACACCAAAGCCTTCAGGCCGCCATCGACCCGCGCATCCGGGAATTCCGGCGGGTTCTCCAGGCGTTGTTCGAAGCGCAGGCACGGTGCCTCGATTGCCGTGTGCTGGATCAGAAAGTCCGGCCCCAGCGCCGGATCGTTCATGCATGCCAGCACCGAACCGTCTTCATCCAGCAACTCTGGCAGACGGCGCAGGACTCGCTGGTAGTCCTTGTCGAGCATGAAGCTGCCTTTCTGGAAAGACGGCGGGTCAATGATGATCAGGTCGTAAGGGCCGGAGCGGGTGACTTTGGCCCATGACTTGAACAGGTCATGCCCGAGAAAGGTCACCCGGCCCAGGTCCTGATCATTGAGCCGGTGATTCTCACGACCGCGATTCAATGCCGCGCGGGCCATGTCCAGGTTCACTACATGGTCTGCACCACCGGCAAGGGCGGCGACCGAGAAGCCGCAGGTGTAGGCGAACAGGTTCAGGATGCGCTTGCCCTTTGCCTGGGCCTGCACCCATTCGCGGCCATAGCGCATGTCCAGAAACAGACCGCTGTTCTGCTTCTTGCCGAAATCGACTTTATAACGCAGGCCATTTTCGGTGATCACCCATTCATCGACCACCTCGCCGGTCAGCCATTGCGTAGTGCTTTGCGGCAGATAGCGGTGTTGCAACAACAGGGTATGGGCCTGACTTTGTTGCCACTGCGGCGTTTCGATCAACTCGTTCAACAGCTGCGTCAGAGCTGCCAGTTCGGGCTCAAGAGGCTCTTTGAACAGCGAGACCAGCACCACGCCCTGCATCCAGTCGACGGTAATGTGCTCCAGCCCCGGCCATACGCGACCACGGCCATGAAACAGGCGGCGGGTTTCAGTCGGAACGTTGTTCAGGGCGGCGAGTAGATGCTGTTGCAGGATGGCGAGTGCTTCAGGGGTCATGACGAAGGTCGGTTATGAAAGGCGGCGTATGGTAAACGTATTTCAGCAGATGGGAATCGCAGGGTTCAGCGTGGCATGTATTGGCGTTGCCAGCGATGCGGGATTTTCAATGAAACCAGCCCCAGCAATGCCGACAGGCTGCCGCTGACCAACAGGGCATTGAGCCCCAGGCGTTGTTCAAGCATTGCGCCGATGACCGCCCCGATGAACATGCCAACCCACGGCACCAGTTGCACGCGCCAGCCCTCCCGGCGCTCGCCCAGTATCCAGCGGCCAAGGCCACGCCCGAAACGCGACAGCGCGCCGGTTACGTAGGTCAGGCCGACCGGCAGCCCGTTGACCTGTTCCACGGCGGCGTTAAGCATGCCCATCGCCAGAATGGCCCAGATCAGTGCGAGCATATTGCTTTCCAGCGGCCATGCGGCTGCGGCACACAGCAGCGTGGCGATCCCCAGCAGCAGGGGCAGGGCGCGCCGACCGCCAAGCCGCGCAACGACGACACCCAGCGCATTGCCGGCAATAAAGGCGAAGATGGCCAGCGCCAGGCGAAGGGTCACGCTCAGGTCGCCGGCACTGATCGCGACGGCAAGCCGGGTGGTGTTGCCACTCATGAACGAAACGAAGTCGCCGGTCGCCATGAAACCGATGGCATCGGTCATGCCGGCCAGTACCGACAGGCTTGCGACCAGACACATTCCAACCCGGCCCCGCCATTTCTGCATGTGCAGGTGCCTGGGGCTGGCGCTGATTCTGGCGGGCTGTGGCAGCATCGAAGGCCCTCTGGACCGATGGAAGTGCGTCTGATCGTTGGTTCAGCAGTTCATAGTGGCTTGGCGCGTACGATTCGCTTGGCCCTGACCTCATCGGCATAGGCCTTGAGCTGATCGGCATCGCTGTAAAGGCGGTTGACCATCTGCAGCACTGCCGTAACGTCGACATCTTTCATTTGTGAGGCGAGTTTGAGAATTTCTTCCGCCGTGTTTTCCAGATTGGTTGCTGTCCCTTTCAAGTGCCGCTTCAGCTCCTGAGTCGACTTATTGAGCGCCATACGTGTTCCTGTGCCAAGACCTTGAATTCCATACCCGGAGCATGGCTTTTTCCGCGATAACAAGCAATCAGGCTTATGCCTGTCAGCCAGGGTTATCGGCCGATTCAAGGCGATCTGCAAGGCGGCTCGCTCAATCGTCGCGGGTCAGCACTTCCAGCAGCTCTATTTCAAACGTCAGGTCGGCACCCGGCTTGATGTGCGCGCCCATCGTTCTGTCGCCATAGGCCAGATGGGCAGGCACGAACAGTTTGCGTTTACCGCCCACCTTCATGCCCATAAGGCCCTGATCCCAGCCCTTGATAACGCGTCCGGTGCCGATCACGCACTGAAACGGCTTGCCACGCTGGTGAGAGGAATCAAAGACAGTGCCGTCTTCGAGGGTTCCGGTGTAATGCGTGGTGATCAGCGCACCTTTGACCGCTTCCTTGCCTTCGCCGGGATGCAGGTCGGTAATCTGTAATTCTTTGCTCATTACAAGGCTTCCGTTTAAAGCGCGCTCAATGAATGGCGCGAGCGGGCATTTTCGCAGCGCTTTCTCGCAGAAAAGCATGCCTGTGACAAGCGGGCGAAACGAAAACGGGGAAGCTTTCGCTTCCCCGTCGTATTCCGATTGTGTCGTTCGTCAGAGATTCTGCGAACTGACCACCATCGCCTGGGCGATATTCTCTTTCTGCTCCTGGGTGAAACCGTCCCAGATATTGGTCTTGGCGTAGTAACCCAGGCCAGCCAGGCAGTAAAGGCTGAGGGTCAGAACGATGACGATTGAAACAAAGGTCCAGCGGCCTTCGTCATCGTTTTCCCGAGTGAAGCTGCGGGAATAGTTGTCCTCGGCGCTGCGGAAGAACAGCGCGGACGACAGGCGCTTGAGCCATTGGAACAAATGAACGACGACGATACGCAGCATGGGAATCACCTCAAAGGTTAAAAGAAACGGGTCGTCCGCGATACCGTTCACCGGCATCGGGGTACAAAAGCTGAAAACGAAAAAAGCCCGTCTATGACGGGCTTTCTTTTTATGATTCTGGTCAGGGGGCAGGGGATCGTGCATTCACACAAGTCGCGTTGGACACTGCGCAGGCCTGACGTTATTGCAACATTTTAAAACAAATGATTTGGGTGATCTACCCGGACACTGCCGTTGTCAGACAACTGGTCGTACCTAGAGGTGCGGCAAAACGTCGCTCCGGGTTGAGCGAGGCTTAGGAATACGCCGTGCTTTTGGTCAAGTCTTGTAATACTTATACAAAATACGAAACAGTTGTGTGTATTGTACGATCAACGCCCGTATTGATTTTCAGGACCGTATGAATACCCTCCAGGAGCCTCCGAGTTGCCTTCCCTTCACCGCTGATGGCTGGCCAGTGATATCCCATTCACCAGGCAGGCCGTTTGATTCGAACGCCGGTTTACCCTCTCTCTCGTATTGTAATGGCCCCGACATGCCTGTGCATGGTCGCAAGGTACCTTTGCGCATGGCAATTCATTGCAGTGCGTGGCCAGCTGTGGCCAACGATGAGTTTTCCCGCCATTTTTCTCGTGAGGCTGCATAACTACCATGGAATGGATCGCTGACCCCACGGCATGGCTTGGCCTGCTGACCCTCATCGTGCTGGAACTGGTGCTGGGTATCGATAACCTGGTGTTTATTGCCATTCTGGCGGACAAACTGCCCCCTGAACAACGCGACAAGGCGCGCGTCATCGGCCTGTCGCTGGCACTGATCATGCGCCTGGGCCTGCTGGCGAGCATCTCCTGGATGGTGACGCTGACGGAGCCGTTGTTCGAGATCTTCGACAAGACGTTCTCCGGTCGTGACCTGATCATGCTGTTTGGTGGTGTGTTCCTGTTGTTCAAGGCCACCATGGAACTGCACGAACGGCTGGAAGGCCATGTTGCCCAGCGCGCCGGTAACGCAGGCTATGCGTTGTTCTGGCCCATCGTTGCGCAGATTGTGGTACTCGACGCGGTGTTCTCGCTGGACGCCGTAATCACGGCCGTCGGCATGGTTGAGCACCTGTCGGTGATGATGATTGCTGTGATCTTCTCCATCGGCCTGATGATGATTGCCAGCAAGCCGCTGACCAAGTTCGTCAACAGCCGCCCGACAGTGATCATGCTGTGTCTGGGCTTCCTGATGATGATTGGTTTCAGCCTGACCGCCGAGGGCCTGGGTTTCCATATTCCCAAGGGCTATCTGTATGCGGCCATCGGTTTCTCGATCCTCATCGAGGTGTTCAACCAGATCGCTCGCAAGCGCAGCAAGAAGTCTGCTCATGGCCACCTGCCGCGTCGCGAGCGGGCTGCCCATGCGGTGATGCGCCTACTGGGCGGTCGCAAGCTGGAGTCTGGCGATGTCGATGAGGAAATCACCGACATGCTGGAAGGCGAAAGCAGCGAGCCGGTGTTTGACCGTCGTGAGCGGGTGATGATCAGCGGCGTACTGCAACTGGCAGAGCGTCCGATTCGCACGGTGATGACGCCGAGGGCCGAAATCGACTACATCGACCTGAAAGACGATGCCGAGAAAATCCGCCTGAAACTGATGCACTCGTCCTACTCGCGTCTGCCGTTGATTGGCGAGCGAGGCATCGATGAGCCGTTGGGCTTCGTGCACAAGAAAGAGCTGTTCAAGGAATTGTTGTCCGGCAACGAGCCCGACCTGAAGCTGATGTCGCGCAAGGCAATCAACCTGCTGGAAAGCTTCAGCATCCTCAATGCCCTGGAACAGATGCGCAAGGAGTCGACGCACATCGCCTTTGTGGTCAACGAATTCGGTGATTTCATCGGCGTTCTGAGCATGACCGACATTCTGGAGTCCATCGCTGGCCAACTGCCGGACGCCAGCGAAGTGGAAGGTCCGGACATCGTCAAGCAGGGCGAGGACTTCGTGGTATCGGGTGCCTTGAACCTGAGCCTGATTCGCGAGCGCACCGGCTTCCAGGCCAAGGCCACCGAGGATTATCAGACGCTCGCCGGACTGGTCATGAGCCTGCTGGATCGCCTGCCGTCCACCGGCGATAGCCTGGACTGGCAGGGCTGGAACCTTCAGGTTGTCGGCGTGGAAGAGCGCCGGGTAACTCGGGTGTTGTTGCAGAAACAGCCTGAGGTCGGGGCTGGCAAATAAGCACGGAGCTGTAATAAAAAACGGGGCCTGCTCATGGTGAGCAGGCCCCGTTTTCATGTGTGCGTCGCGCTTACTTTCGACGCGGACGCGACACCACAGATTCGATATTCTTGCGGCCGATCAGCTTGGGCTGCGCAGGTTCTTTGGCCATCGGCGCATCAGCCAGCCACTTGAACATCACCAGACAATCCACCAGCCCCAATCGGGCGTGACGATAAGCCTTGGGCAAACGCCCGACTGTCTCGAAACCCAGCTTGGCCCACAGCGCGACAGCTACTTCATTGCTGGCCACCACCGAATTGAACTGCATCGCCAAAAAACCGCTGTCGCGCGCCAGTTGCTGCGAGTGCTCGCACATCAACCGCGCTACACCACGACCCCGCGCCGCATCCGTCACCATATAGCCGCAATTGCAGACATGACTCCCCGGACCCGCTGCATTGGCCTTCAAGTAGTAACTGCCCAACAGCTGGCCGTCTTCCTCGGCAATCAGCGTGTGCAGCGGCAGCTCCATCCACAGACTGCGGGCCTGCTCCTGAGTGACGTCAGGTTCGTAGGCGTAGGTTTCCTGAGCGATGACGACAGCCTGAAAGGTGGGCCAGAAGCGCTCAAAGTCTTCCGGGGTCATGGGGCGGATCTGGATCATGGTGGGGCCTTGGTGGGTATGGCTTGAATTCCGGCGTGTACGTTAGCTTGGGTGTGCTACCACTTCCAGGCTTTTTCGGTGAACTCGGCGGTGGAGGGGAGCACTGTGTGGAGAAAATTCAGGTATTTGTTGAATAGTACCTCGTGCTGGAAACGGGCCTCAAAGCCTAGCGTGACGTCAGTGCGGTGCGTGATGATCATGAGGCGTTTACGGTCGACGGTTACAAAGTTGTACTCATCCCAGGGCAGGCTTTGTTCATGATGAATGGGGTTTTCCCAGTTTAGTAGCTTGAGGGCTGCGATACAGGCCATGGCTGCCGGGCCGATCAGGAAGAGCAGTGAGCCGGTGAGGGCGGCTATGAAGACAAATATCAGGATGACGGCTATGGCAATGCCCTTGAAGAAGAACGAGGCGAAGTCGGGGTAATGGAGGTAGTACTCCAGGTGGACGCAGTTGGTTTTTATGGTGTAGTTGTAGATGGTTTTTTGGCGAACACCCAGAGCTATAATGTAAATTGCAGCGCCCGTTAGTGTAACTATTTGGTATAACGAATGCATTGGTTCTTTTGAGTAATAGCACCAGCCTGCCCATAAAATAAAAATCAGCATTGTGGCGCATAAGAAAATTACCCCAAGCTCAGCCAGCAAGGTTTCTTTTGGCGATCTTGCGATGGTTTTTATTGACCAGCTCAAGCTCTCTTTGTCCATGAAATACGGCGTATTATCTTGAGCTTTCTGAAGCTTGCTTGTTGTATTTTCATTTTTCTTTATGTGGGTTTCTGGTTCTTCATACTTGCTCATGTCGTATTATTCCGCAACTAAAATAGTTAAGGTGTCGATCCGGCTTGTCAATTTTACTTCCAGCTCGATGGTATTAAGTGCGTCGGCGGCCGTCCGGCCCTTGCTGTTCAGTTCAAGCTGAAATAAGTAGCCGGCCTTCTGCTGATCCGGCTCCTTAAGGTGATCATCGATCAGCACTGGCGCCGCATCCCTTATCAAGCTCCATGGCGCTTCAACAAATACCGCCATCAACAGATTGAAGCTATACCCCAGTTCATACCTAACCTTGCCAATGTCCTTGGCACTGAAGTCTCCATCCTGCGTAAGGTCCCGGTAAGTGAGCGCGGTATTGATGAAATTGAGCATGACCACGCCCCAGGTGATTGACCCGGCAATCCCTCCCAGTCCATCGATCCAGCGCTTGGCGATGGCTTTGCCGGACTTGAAGCGCAGATGAATCTCGTCCTGCAACCGCTGGTTTATGCAAGCGAGTAGCCATATAGGATGAATATCAGTGATCTCATTGTGCGGCCTTAATGGAGTGCTTATTGAGGTCGGCAACGGGACTACCATTTCCAGGCTTTTTCCGTGAACTCGGTTGTTGGGGGGAGCACGGTGTGGAGAAAGCTCAGGTATTTGTTGAACAGTACTTCGTGCTGGAAACGGGCCTCAAAGCCTAGCGTGACGTCAGTGCGGTGCGTGATGATCATGAGGCGTTTACGGTCGACGGTTACAAAGTTGTACTCATTCCAAGGCAGGCTTTGTTCATGGTGAATGGGGTTTTCCCAGTTTAGTAGCTTGAGGGCTGCGATACAGGCCATGGCTGCCGGGCCGATCAGGAAGAGCAGTGANAGGCTGCAATACAGGCCATGGCTGCCGGGCCGATCAGGAAGAGCAGTGANTCCAAGGCAGGCTTTGTTCATGGTGAATGGGGTTTTCCCAGTTTAGTAGCTTGAAGGCTGCAATACAGGCCATGGCTGCCGGGCCGATCAGGAAGAGCAGTGAGCCGGTGAGGGCGGCTATGAAGACGAATATCAGGATGACGGCTATGGCAATGCCCTTGAAGAAGAACGAGGCGAAGTCGGGGTAATGGAGGTAGTACTCCAGGTGGGCGCAGTTGGTTTTTATGGTGTAGTTGTAGATGGTTTTTTGGCGTATGAGCAGGCCTATGAAATACGCAAGATGGCCTCCAAGTGCGAGTATTACGCACACTAGGGAGGACGGAATGAGCAGGCCTATGAAATACGCAAGATGGCCTCCAAGTGCGAGTATTACGCACACTAGGGAGGACGGGCTGTCTGAAAACATTACCCAGCCTACCCAAATAAAAAGTGAGCTTGCCATTAAATAGAAGGCCGTAAATCCAAGCTGCGTGATCATGATCTCTTTAGGTGACCTTGCGAGGGTTTTAATTTTCCAGGTTAGGAGACTGTCAGAAATTTTGTGTTCGGGCATAACATGTAGCTAGAGGTGCATGTATGCCGACC
>NZ_LKEK01000047.1:0-97760 GCF_001466905.1 Pseudomonas sp. ICMP 3272 | reverse complement strand
GCGGAGCGTCGCACGATAGTGAAATGCGCAAGCAGTCTGCTTTGATCCAGGCGTTGCGCAGAACATCACACGATAGTCGGGATTATCGTTCCCTACGCTCCAGCGTGGGAATGCAGTTCTAGACGCTCTGCGTCGCAAGTTACGCGGAGCTTCGGATCAGCTATCTTCCAGCCAGAAGCGCAACGGCTTGCCTTGGGCTGGCCACAGGCGCAGTTGCTCGATGGGCGAGATGTCCCAGCGTTGCACGCTGCTGATGGCTTTGATGAAGCGTTGTTCCTGCTCCATCAGCGCGGGGGCGCACATCTTGCGGGTTTTGCCCACCGGGCCGAAGCTGATGCTGTGGTCGTTCAGCGTATAGGGCGCGAACCAGTGGTTGCAGCCTGCATTGCCATACGCGCGGCCATCGGCACCCAGGGTCATGGTCAGGCGGCTGTTGTCGATCAGCGGACGTTCGCCGATCCACTCCGTTACATAACTGTGATCCTGCTGGATCGACAGCGGGTCAGCGGTACAACCGGCCAGCAGCGCGCCGCCGATCAGGCTCAGGAGCGCAAACTGTTTCATGCCGCTTTCTCCTGGCACTTCTTGCAGAGGTGCTTCTCGCCTTCGGTTTTCCAGCCCAGCTCCGCGATGCGCGCGATGGCGGCAGGTTTCTGCGCCTTGACGCCCAGCTTGCTCTCTACCATGAACTCGAAGTTCAGTTCGGCGGCGCAGCTGTCGCAATTCACTTTCCACTGATGAATCGCCAACTCATCGAACACCGGCCCTTTGGCCACTGCAATCCATTGGCCCGGCGGGTTGATCAGGTGCCGGACTTTTTCGACGGTCAGGCGCATGTGCAGGCTTTTGCTGCCTTTGATCGTCACCAGCAACTGGTCGTTGTCATGAATCGAGCCGCCGTTACCGGTGACTTGATAGCGACCGGGTGCCAAAGTGCGGCATTCGGTCAATGTGTGCTGCGGGTTGAGCATGCTGTAGCGAAAATCGTGTTCGACCATGGGTCCTCCAAAATTGCGCGCATCCTATCATGCTCCACGCCTTCAGGATCGGACGCAGGGCACCCGGAACGGCATTGCTGCGCTGGAGTGTGAGGAGCAAGCGGTGCCATCACGCTGTCACCCGTGCCTCGGCTTCCAGACGAATGATGGCTTTGTCCAGATCGTCCAGAGCCGCTTCGGTGTGCGCGGCGTTCTGCTTGAGCAGGGTCTCGGCGCGTTGACAGGCGGTGCGCAGTTGCGGGACGCCGCAGTAGCGCGTTGCGCCGTGCAGACGGTGAATGCGCTCGATCAACGCCTGTACATCCTGGTTGGCCCGCGCCACACGGATGGCCTCGCGGTCGGCGGCCAGCGAGGCCAGCAGCATGGCCAGCATGTCGGCGGCGAGGTCCGCCTTGCCCGCAGCCAAGCGCAGCCCTTCCTCATGATCGAGCACCAGCGGCCCGACGTGCACGTCAGGTGCTTCGTTCTGGCGTTCCGGCGCCGGGTTGCGCAGTGCCAGCCCCGTCCACTTGAGGACCACCTGCGCCAGCTGTCGCTCGCTGATCGGTTTGGTCAGGTAGTCATCCATGCCACTTTGCAGCAGCGAGCGTTTTTCATTGGCCATCGCGTGGGCGGTAAGTGCCACGATCGGCAGAGAGCTCTGGTTGCGTTCAGCTTCCCAGGCCCGAATCGCCTCGGTGGCCTGGCGCCCGTCCATACCAGGCATCTGCACGTCCATCAACACCAGATCGAACGCTTCCTGCTGCACTGCATTGACCGCTGCATAGCCGCCCTCGACAGCGACCACTTCTGCGCCCATGTCTTCGAGCAAGGTCTGCACCAGCAGCAGGTTGGCCGGGTTGTCATCCACGCACAGTACCCGCGGCGCGCGGCTCGACAGCGGCGGACCAATGTCGGCGCGGATCGCCCGCGGCGCGATCAGTTCGGACAGCGCTTTTTGCAGTTTTCGGGTGCAGGCGGGTTTGGCTTGTAACTGGGTATAGACATCGTGGACCGCCAACTGGAACAGCGCGTGCTCGGTGGTTGGGCACAGCACCATGACTTTGCAGTTGAGGTTTTCCAGGTCCCAGATGTGCTGGCGCAGCCGTTCCGGGGATATTTCCAGCGCGGTCACGCCGAGTACCGCCAGATCGATAGCCAGCGGGGTCTCGTGCGCCGCCGTCACCCCGTTGAGCAGGTTTTCCAGGTTGTTGAACACGATGGTTTGCAGGCCGCAGTCTTCCAGCTGATGCTCCAGCGCCTGCCGCGCCAGGTCATGGTGTTCAAGCACTGCTGCGCGTAGTCCTCCCAGCGGGATATTGAACGATTCTTCCTTGTCTTCGCGGGCCTTGGGCAGTTTCAGACTGATCCAGAATTCCGAACCTTCGCCCGGCGTGCTGTCGACACCTATTTCGCCGCCCATCTGTTCGATCAGGCGCTTGGAAATCACCAGGCCCAGACCCGTGCCGCCCGGCTGGCGGGAGAGCGAGTTGTCGGCCTGGCTGAAGGCCTGGAACAGCGCCCGAACATCCTGACTGGACAGGCCGATGCCGGTGTCCTGCACGCTGATGCGCAATTGCGCGTGCTCTTCGGTTTCGTCTTCAAGCATGGCGCGGGCGACGATGGTGCCTTCGCGGGTGAATTTGATCGCGTTGCTGACCAGGTTGGTCAGAATCTGCCGCAGGCGCAGCGGGTCGCCGGACAGCGCCAGTGGCGTATCGCGATACACCAGACTGACCAGTTCCAGCTGTTTGGCGTGCGCCGCCGGGGCGAGGATGGTCAAGGTGTCCTGCAACAGGTCGCGCAGGTTGAACGGGATGTTATCGAGCACCAGCTTGCCAGCCTCGATTTTCGAAAAGTCGAGAATCTCGTTGATGATGCTCAACAGGTTGTCGGCCGACTTCTCGATGGTGCCCAGGTAGTCGAACTGGCGCGGCGTGAGCTCGCTTTTTTGCAGCAAATGGGTGAAACCCAGAATGCCATTGAGCGGCGTGCGGATTTCGTGGCTCATGTTAGCCAGGAATTCGGACTTGATCCGGCTTGCTTCAAGGGCTTCCTTGCGCGCCAGGTCCAGCTCGATGTTCTGGATCTCGATGGTTTCCAGATTCTGCCGTACATCCTCGGTCGCCTGATCGATGCTCAGTTGCAGTTCTTCCTGCGCGTTCTGCAAGGTCGCCGCCATGCGATTGATGCCAGAGGCCAGCTCGTCCAGTTCCCGACTGCCCAGCGGCGGCAGGCGGGTTTCGAGATTGCCGTCTTTGAGCTGCGACACTGCCTGTTTGATCTGGCTCATCGGCCCGTTGATGGTGCGGCTCATGCGTACTGCAAGAGTCGCGGTGCAGGCCAGCCCGGTCAGGATCAGCAGCAGGCTGGCAAACAGGCTTCGATAGCCGCGCAACAGCGTGCCGTTATGGGATATTTCAAGTTCGACCCAGCCCAGCAGGGTGTCGGCTTCGGCCGGAATGATCGGGCTGGTCAGGTGGCGTTGATTGCCGAATACCGGGAGCAAATAACGCGTCGCGTCGGTGCCGGTCGAATTGAGCAACTGCGAGCCGCTGCCGATCGGCGACGGGCTGATCATGGTCGGCCCGGCATGGGCCAGTGGCGTGCGATCGGCATCGAGAAACGATACGGCGCGCACGTCGGTCTGCTCCAGGGTCTGGGTCGCGATGCGGCTCAGCAGGACCTTGTCCTTGCGACCCAATGCGTTGGCGGCCAATGGCGCCAGGTCCTGAGCGATCATTTCGCCGCGCTGCAGCAACTGGCTTTGCAGTTCGCTCAACTGCATCCAGGTGAAATAACCACCGAGCATTGCGGCCATCAGGCTGGCAGGCAAAATAGTCAGTAGCAGCACACGGCCTTTTATACCCAGCTTGGTCAGCACGCTCGTTCTCCGGCAACACGTATCAGTCCGTCGATAACAGGCATCGGCTGCCTGGCTGTATCGGCACAAGGGGTTGAGTTTAGCCATTTACCGTCAGCATGGGCACCTAACTCTCTGTGCAGGACGGGGGCGCAGTGGAAAAATCAGTGTTTATTCTTTTTGGGAATAAGCAGCGCACTTTGCGTGATATGGGCTTTGGCCGTTTGCCGTTATGATAGGCACCCCCCGCAGTCTGGATTGCGAAGACGCCATGACCCTGCAGTATCAAACCATTGCCGATTGCGTCGGCAACACTCCGCTGGTGCGTCTGCAACGCATGGCGGGTAATACCAGCAATACCCTCCTGTTGAAGCTTGAAGGTAATAACCCCGCTGGCTCGGTAAAAGACCGTCCGGCCCTGTCGATGATCACCCGTGCCGAGTTGCGCGGCCAGATCCATCCGGGTGACACGCTGATCGAAGCCACCTCCGGCAATACCGGGATCGCGCTGGCCATGGCCGCAGCGATAAAGGGTTACCGGATGATTCTGATCATGCCGGACAACTCCAGTGCCGAACGCAAGGCCGCAATGACCGCATACGGTGCCGAGCTGATTTCGGTCAGCAAGGACGAGGGCATGGAAGGTGCCCGTGATCTGGCCGAGCGCATGCAGGCCGAAGGCCGCGGCAAGGTGCTCGATCAATTCGCCAATGGCGACAACCCCGAGGCGCACTATACGTCCACCGGTCCGGAAATCTGGCAGCAGACGGCGGGCACCATCACCCATTTCGTCAGCTCGATGGGCACCACCGGCACCATCATGGGCACCTCGCGCTACCTCAAGGAGCAGAATCCCGAGGTGCAGATCGTCGGTCTGCAACCGATGGAGGGTGCTTCGATCCCCGGCATTCGCCGCTGGCCGCACGAATACCTGCCGAAGATTTACCAGTCGGACCGCGTCGATCGCATTATCGACATGAGCCAGACCGAGGCCGAAGACACCATGCGCCGACTGGCGCGCGAAGAAGGCATCTTCTGTGGCGTGTCGTCCGGTGGCTCGGTCGCCGGGGCGTTGCGTATTTCCCAGGAAGTCGAAAACGCCGTGATTGTGGCGATCATCTGTGACCGAGGCGACCGTTACCTGTCGACCGGCGTCTACGATTCGCCCAACTGATGGCCAAGCACGAAAGAGGTTTGCGCTTTCAGCCTGCGGGCGGCGTTAAAACCGTACAGATTCCTGCCGGTAAAAAGCAGCGGTTGACCATCGAGCGGCTGTCCGACGACGGTCGCGGTATCGCTTTTCTCGACGGCAAGACCTGGTTTGTCGCCGGCAGTCTGGCGGGCGAGGAGGTCGAGGCGCGCGTGCTCAACGCGCGCGGCAAGGTCGTCGAGGCGCGCACCGAGCGGGTCTTCACCGCCAGCACCATGCGTCGCGCTGCGGCCTGTGAGTATTTCGGCCGCTGCGGCGGCTGCAGTGTTCAGCATGTGCCCCACGAAGAACAGCTTGCCCTGAAACAGCGCATGCTTGCCGAGCAACTGTTGCGGGTGGCGAACGTGGTGCCGGATGAATGGGCTGCGCCGTTGAGCGGTGCCGAGCTGGCCTATCGCCGACGCGCGCGGGTCGCGGTTCGCTGGGATGCCAAGGCCAAAAGGCTGGACGTGGGGTTCCGCGCAGCCGCCAGTCAGGACATCGTCAGCATCGAACACTGTCCGGTGCTGGTACAGGCCTTGCAACCCATCATGAATGAGTTGCCTGGCATGCTGAAAAACTTCAGCAAACCGCAGGCGCTGGGTCACGTCGAGTTGTTCAGTGGGGTTGCGACTGCCGTGTTGTTGCGCCACACCGCGCCGCTTGCCGAGGCCGACCTGGCGATTCTGCAGGCGTTCTGCTCGAAGCACCGCGCGCAGCTGTGGCTGCACGGCGAGGGCGAGCCCCAACCGGCCAGCCCCGGCGATACGCTGGGTTACCGGCTGGAGCCGTGGAACCTGCAACTGGCCTGGCGACCGGGAGATTTCATTCAGGTCAACGCGGCGGTCAACACCGCGATGATCGAGCAGGCCCTGCAATGGCTGGCGCCTGCAAAAGACGAACGTGTCATGGACCTGTTCTGTGGTCTGGGCAATTTCGCCTTGCCGCTGGCGGGTCTGGCCAGGGAAGTGGTGGCGGTCGAAGGCGTTGCGACCATGGTCGAGCGTGCAGCCGTCAACGCAATGAGTAATGATCTGCACAATGTGCAGTTTTTTCAGGCGGATCTTTCCCAGCCGCTGACACATGCCGACTGGGCGGCAGAAGGGTTTTCTGCGGTACTCTTGGACCCACCGCGTGACGGGGCTTTTGAAGTGGTTCGCCAGATCAGAAAAACGGGTGCCCGGCGACTGCTTTATGTTTCATGCAACCCGGCAACTTTGGCTCGTGACACGGTCGAACTGATCAGTCAGGGCTACCGATTAAAACGTGCCGGAATCCTCGATATGTTTCCACAGACGGCGCATGTCGAGGCGATGGCTTTATTTGAAATGAGTAAGTGAGCAGCGTTCATTGGATCGAGGTCGCTGCTGACAAGGAACCTCATTTAATCCGACTGGCCCGCGAATGCCGGTCCTTGCTTGCCCGGCAAGTGGCATTCGCTCAGAAGGCTGGCGACTGATGGCGCTATTCATCGCGCCGTAGGGAAGGTAAGCAGCATGGTACAGGTGAGAGCGAACCAGCCGATAAACACAGACGGCAGTATCAATCTCGACGCGTGGCTCGATCATATTGTCAGCGTCGACCTGGTCCTGGACCGGGAAGTCATGAAACAGGCCTGTGAATTCGCCCGGCAAGCCGAGCAGAACGACAAGGTCCACAAGAATCATTGGGCAGAGGGCACCTCCAGTTTCCAGACCGGTCTGGAAATCGCGGAGATCCTGGCTGACCTCAAGCTGGATCAGGACTCGCTGGTTGCAGCGGTCATTTACCGCGGCGTGCGCGAAGGCGTCATCCCTTTGCCGGAGGTCGAGCAGCGTTTCGGCGCGACGGTCGCCAAACTGATCGACGGCGTGCTGCGCATGGCCGCGATCAGCGCCAGTCTCAGCCCTCGTCAATCTCTGGTGCTGGGCAGTCAGGCGCAGGTTGAAAACCTGCGCAAGATGCTCGTGGCGATGGTCGACGACGTTCGCGTTGCGCTGATCAAACTGGCCGAGCGTACCTGCGCGATTCGTGCGGTGAAGAACGCCGACGACGAGAAACGCAACCGTGTGGCACGGGAAGTATTCGATATCTACGCGCCGCTGGCCCACCGTCTGGGGATCGGGCACATCAAGTGGGAGCTGGAAGACCTGTCTTTCCGCTACCTGGAGCCTGATCAGTACAAGCAGATCGCCAAGCTGCTGCACGAGCGCCGGCTGGACCGCGAGCGCTTCATCAGCGACGTCATGTCCCAGCTCGACAACGAACTGCAAGCCACCGGCGTGACGGCTGACATCAGTGGCCGAGCCAAACATATCTATTCCATCTGGCGCAAAATGCAGCGCAAAGGCCTGGCATTCAGCCAGATCTATGACGTGCGCGCGTTGCGTGTACTGGTCCCGGAAATGCGCGATTGCTATACCGCTCTGGGCATTGTGCACACCTTGTGGCGACATATTCCCAAAGAGTTCGACGATTACATCGCCAACCCCAAGGAAAACGGCTATCGCTCGCTGCACACCGCCGTGATAGGGCCGGAAGGCAAGGTGCTGGAAGTGCAGATCCGCACCCACGCCATGCATGAAGAGGCCGAACTGGGTGTTTGCGCGCACTGGCGCTATAAGGGCACCGACGTCAAATCCGGCTCCAATCATTACGAAGAGAAGATTTCCTGGCTGCGTCAGGTGCTCGAATGGCATGAAGAGCTGGGTGACATCGGTGGGCTGGCAGACCAGCTGCGGGTTGATATCGAGCCTGACCGCGTCTACGTCTTCACCCCTGACGGCCACGCCATCGACCTGCCCAAGGGCGCGACACCGTTGGACTTTGCCTATCGGGTGCACACCGAAATCGGCCATAACTGCCGTGGTGCGAAGATCAACGGCCGCATCGTACCGCTCAACTACAGCCTGCAGACCGGTGAGCAGGTCGAGATCATCACCAGCAAGCACGGCACGCCGAGCCGCGACTGGCTGAACTCCAACCTGGGTTACATCACCACCTCGCGGGCGCGGGCGAAGATTGTTCACTGGTTCAAATTGCAGGCCCGCGACCAGAACGTTGCTGCCGGTAAAACCCTTATCGAGCGCGAACTGGCGCGTCTGGCATTGCCGCAGGTCGACTTCGACAAGCTGGCGGACAAGGCTAATCACAAGACCGCCGACGACATGTTTGCCGCCCTGGGCGCGGGTGATCTGCGTCTGGCGCAGCTGGTCAATCTGGCTCAGCAGCAGGTGGAACCTGATCGCGTCAATGAACAGCTGGAACTGATCCCGCGCAAGGCTACGGGCTACAAGCCTGGCAAGCGTGGCGATATTCAGATTCAGGGCGTCGGCAACCTGATGACACAGATGGCCGGTTGCTGCCAGCCGCTGCCGGGCGATGCGATCGTCGGTTACATCACCCAGGGCCGTGGCGTCAGCATTCACCGTCAGGATTGCGCTTCGGTGCTGCAACTGGGCGGTCGCGAGCCCGAGCGGATCATTCAGGTCAGTTGGGGGCCGGTGCCGGTGCTCACGTACCCGGTGGACATCATCATCCGCGCGTACGACCGTTCCGGCCTGCTGCGTGACGTCACCCAGGTGCTGCTCAACGAGCGTATCAACGTGCTGGCGGTCAACACCCGCTCGAACAAGGAAGACAACACAGCGCTCATGTCGCTGACCATCGAGATTCCGGGTCTGGACGCGCTGGGACGGTTGCTGGGGCGTATTTCCCAGTTGCCGAACATCATTGAAACGCGCAGGAACAGGACGCCATAAGCGTTGCCTGCGCTCACAGGGAGCCCCATGCATACAGTTCAAGACCTGCTGAACCTCATGGCGCGGCTGCGTGATCCGCAGTCTGGTTGCCCGTGGGATCTGAAGCAGACCTACGCCAGCATCGTGCCGCATACGCTGGAAGAAGCCTACGAGGTGGCCGATGCTATCGAGCAGGGCGACCTCGACCATCTGAAGGGTGAGCTGGGAGACCTGCTGTTTCAGGTGGTCTTCTATGCTCAGTTGGCCAAGGAAGAAGGCCGGTTTGAATTCGACGACGTCATCGACGGCATTACCCGCAAGTTGCTGCGTCGCCATCCGCACGTGTTTCCGACTGGCGAGCTGTATGCGCCGGCAGAAACGCCGCGCCTGACCGACGAGCAGGTCAACCAGCGTTGGGACGAAATCAAGGCCGAGGAGCGTGCCGAAAAGTCTGGCGCGCCCGAGCAGTTGTCGTTGCTCGATGACGTGCCGGTGGCCTTGCCTGCGTTGAGTCGTGCCGCCAAACTGCAGAAGCGTGCTTCGCAGGTCGGCTTCGACTGGCCTGCAGCGTTGCCGGTGGTCGACAAGGTGCGTGAAGAACTCGATGAAATTCTTGAAGCCATGGTCGACAATGACGCCGAAGGCATTGCCGAGGAAGTCGGCGATTTGCTGTTCAGCGTCGTCAACCTGGCCCGGCACCTTAAAGTCGACCCGGAAACTGCGCTACGCTCGGCTAATAGCAAGTTCGACAGACGCTTCCGATTCATTGAACAGGCATTGCGCCACATCCAGCGTCCTATCGAATCGTGCACGCTCGAAGAAATGGACGCATTGTGGGGCGAAGCCAAACGTCAGGAAAAGAGCACGCCCGGCTGCGGCTGAGTGTGCGGTAACGGTATAAGTGAGTAGACAATGAGCCTTTCCCTTCGCGATCAGTTGCTCAAGGCAGGTCTGGTCAACCAAAAGCAGGCCAAGCAGGTCGGCAAAGAAAAGCAGAAAGAGCAGCGTCTGGTGCACAAGGGTCAGGCTCAGGCCGACGACTCGCAAAAACGTGCGGCTCAGGAAGCCATGGCCGAGAAGGCCAAGCGTGACCAGGAGCTCAACCGCCAGCAGCAGGAGAAGGTCGAGCAGAAGGCCCGCGCCGCTCAGGTCAAACAACTGATCGAAGTGTCGCGCCTGCCCAAGCTGATTACCGAGGATTACTACAACTTCGTTGACGACAAGAAGGTCAAGCGGATCTCGGTCAACGCGCTGGTGCGCAACAAGCTCAGCAGCGGTTCGCTGGCCATTGTTCACCACGGCGGCGGTTACGAGATCATTCCGCGTGAGGCTGCGCTGAAGATCCAGGAGCGCGACCCGCGCCGTATCGTGTTGCTCAACACCCCGACCGAAGCGCCGGATGCTGACGATCCGTACGCTGCGTATCAGGTGCCTGACGACCTGATGTGGTAACTCGCTGACCGGTCAAAACAAAACCCGCATTCAGCGGGTTTTGTCGTTTATTGTTCTGGGGTTTTCTGGTTCAGGGAAGTTGCTTAGTGGTTGCCCTGGCTTTCCAGTGCTTCCAGCTCTTCCTTGTAGCGTAGAGCATCGGACTCTACGTGAAACATGCCTACAAGTTGGTCCTGTTGATGCACGTCCCAGATCTGGATGCCGTCGGCAACGGCTTCGTGAGAGAGGTGGGCGTCGTCGCGTTCAGTAACTCTGACAGTCATAGTAGTAAGCTCCTGACTTTGATGGCCTGAGTGGTTAGGCCTCTGGATACTGCGGCGATGTGTCGCAGGACTCTTTTATAGAATTTGTTAGCTCCCTAAGTAAATAGCCTGTTCAGGTTCCCGAGCGATCAAAAAATGGTCGTTCGCCTACAGCCCTTGCATGGCGAGGCCTGTAGCGTGGAAACGGCAAGGTGAAGGATTTTTCATGTGCCTTTAGCGGTGCAGAAAGATGACGCGGAGCGTCAAGAACGGCATTCCCACGCGGAGCGTAGGGAACGATAGGTGTCCTTATTGCGCGAGGTTCGGCGTCGGCATTCCCACGCGGAGTGAAGGGAGCGCTAGGTGTCCTGGAGAGCACCGCCACTATCGTGCGACGCTCTGCGTCGGCATGCCGTTCTGGACGCTCTGCGTCCTCTTGTTTGCAGCCAATAAAAAGCCCCGCTAATAAGCGGGGCTCGGTGCTACGGGCGGTCAGGGCAATCAGCTGCCTTTGACAGCCTTGCCGTTCACGGTGCCGTCGAGCAGCACGATGTTGTATTCCTTGCCGTCGGTTTCGACCTGTTGCAGGCGCACGAGCAGGTAATCCCAGTCCTTGGCGAACCACAGCACGGTGGTGCGCTTGCTTTGTGTCGGGTCACGTACGCGCTCGACCTTGATCGCATCGACCTGGCCAGTCTTGGTGGTGACCTTTTCCGAGCCCAGTACGCGGAAGTCGTAGGTGTCTACTTCATCACCGTCGACCACCTGGTAGCTCATGCTCTTCTTGCCATCAGCGATGTCGTGTTGCAACGCCAGCTGATACGTGGACTTGTCGAGGATGCCACGGTTGAGCGGCAGCTTGATCGCATCGCCACGGTCGGTGCCGGTGACGAACTTGGTGTTCCAGTCGAACGCCAGATCAACCTTCTTGGATTTGCCCAGGCCGCTTCGCTCGAAGCTGTAGGTCTGTGGCAGCAAGGTTTCCTTGTCGACCTTCAGCGTGCTGACTTCAGTCAGGCTGGCAATCATCATCGAGGCCTTGAAGCTCAGGGTCCAGGTGCCATTGGCACCGGCTTCCAGGCTGCGTTCAGCCGTGCCGCTCATGGGCAGCTGTTTCCAGTCGGCGGTGTAGCTGGCGGAGAAGGGTTGAAGTTCTGCGGCCTGTACGGCAGGCAATGCGAGCAGAGCGAAAGCGAAGAGCAGAGCGCGACGCATAATATCTCCTAATGTCGAATCAGATGGCCGCTGGCCGGGAGTAACTGGCTATCCAGTAACGCACCTTGTTCACCAAGGCTCAGTCGGCCCTCGGCAAACCAGCGAATGGCCAGTGGGTAAATACGGTGCTCTTGAACATGAACCCGTTGCGCGAGCGTTGTGGGCGTGTCGTGCAACTGTACCGAAATAACTGCCTGTACGACCAGTGGGCCGCCATCGAGTTCCTCGGTGACGAAATGCACGCTGCAGCCATGCTCGGTGTCACCAGCTTCCAGCGCACGCTTGTGCGTGTGCAAGCCTTTATACCGCGGCAGCAGGGAAGGGTGAATATTCAGAAGGCGGCCATGGAAGTGGCGCACGAAGCCTGCGCTGAGAATGCGCATGAATCCGGCCAGTACCACCAACTGTGGCTGGAAAGTGTCGATCAGTTCGATCAGCGCTGCATCGAAGGCTTCACGGCCTTCATAGGCAGTGTGATCCAGCACGCAGGCTTCGATGCCTGCGTCCCTGGCGCGTTGCAGACCGAACGCATCTGCGCGGTTGGAAATCACCGCGCGGATGCGGACCGGGCTGGACCCGTCCTTGAAACTGTCGATCATCGCTTGCAGGTTGCCGCCGGTGCCGGACAGCAGCACCACGACATCGCAGGTGGCTGGCATCAATGCGCCTTGAGGTTTTTCAGCTCGACTTGTGCTGCACCTTCGGCAGCGGTGGCGATCTGACCGATCACCCATGGCTGCTCGCCAGCTTCGCGCAGAACCTTCAGCGCGGCTTCAACGTGTTCCTGAGCAACGCAGATAACCATGCCGACGCCGCAGTTCAGCACGCGGTGCATTTCGTTTTCAGCGACGTTGCCTTGCTGCTGCAGCCAGTCGAAAACGGCCGGACGCTGCCAGCTGGCGACGTCGACAACGGCCTGAGCGCCTTGCGGCAGAACACGCGGGATGTTGTCGAGCAGGCCGCCACCGGTGATGTGGGCCATGGCCTTGACCGCGCCGGTTTCCTTGATCAGCTTGAGCAGCGGCTTGACGTAGATGCGGGTGGGCGCCATCAGCAGCTCGGTCAATGCCTTGCCGTCCAGCTGAATGCTTTCGATATCGGCACCGGCCACTTCGATGATCTTGCGGATCAGCGAATAACCGTTGGAGTGCGGGCCGGACGATGGCAGGGCGAGCAGGGCATCACCGGCAGCGACTTTCGAACCGTCGATGATCTCGGCCTTTTCCACGACGCCGACGCAGAAGCCAGCCAGATCGTAGTCTTCGCCTTCGTACATGCCCGGCATTTCAGCGGTTTCGCCGCCGACCAGCGAGCAGCCAGCCAGTTCGCAGCCAGCACCGATGCCGGTGACGACCTGAGCAGCGGTGTCGACGTTCAGCTTGCCGGTGGCGTAGTAATCGAGGAAGAACAGCGGCTCTGCACCGCAGACCACCAGGTCATTGACGCACATGGCGACCAGATCGATGCCGATGGTGTCGTGCTTGTTCAGGTTCAGGGCCAGACGCAGCTTGGTGCCCACGCCGTCGGTGCCGGAAACCAGGACCGGTTGCTTGTAGCCGGCCGGGATTTCGCAGAGGGCGCCGAAGCCTCCCAGGCCGCCCATGACTTCCGGACGCTTGGTGCGCTTGGCGACGCTCTTGATGCGTTCGACCAATGCTTCACCGGCGTCGATGTCTACACCGGCGTCTTTATAGCTCAGGGAGGGTTGCTTGCTCATAGAAAATCCAGGCCTTTAGGGGGGATTCGGAGGTATCGACCGCTGCGTTGGGACCCGTTCAGCACCGCGCTGTCATGCGGTGGTAATGTTGGGCCGTGGCGATTGCCGGTCTGCGAAGGCGCGCGATTTTATCAGGCTTGCTCCCCAGGGGCCATCCTTGCGCCGACAACAGGGCGGTGTTGCGCCAAATAAACCTGATCCGGCGCCTCCCGTCAGTGCGAGTGCCGCCGTTTAAGGTGTACTTTATGCGCAAATTGAATGATTGGTGGTTCAAGGCTGTCCCAGACTTGTACACCTCCTGAAACAGCTTCTTTTTACTTTTTTCCGTTCGGGAACTGTCCATGCGTTTTTCCAGAGTTCTTCTAGTCGGCTGTCTGTCCCTGATCAGCCTCCCCAGTCTTGCCGAAACGGTCAGCAACCTTTATCAGGTCCGCGAGCCGGTTGCTGGTCAGTCGCCCGATGAGCGCACACGGGCCACCCAGGCCGCGGTCGAAACGCTGGTGCTGCGCCTGACCGGTGACGCCAAGGCCGCGCAGGGTTCGGCCATCGCCGCGCTGCGCAAAGATCCGCAACAAATCATCAGCCAGTACGGCTATGAGGCCGGTCCGCCGGAAACCCTGCTGGTGGACTTCGATCCGGCGACCACAGACCGTGCGTTGCGTGATGCCGGCCTGTCGATCTGGGGCAGCAATCGCCCGTCGATCCTCGGCTGGTGGCTGAACGACTCGGTGGAAGGCTCGAATCTGGTCGGTGACGGTCAGGCTGCCGCCGAACCGCTACGCCGCGCTGCGCAACACCGTGGTTTACCGCTGCGTCTGCCGCTGGCGGATTTGAGCGAGCAGGGCATCGGTAACGCCAAGGCACTGGAAGGCACTGATGCCGCGCCGCTCAAGGAAGCTTCCGAGCGTTACGGTGCCGACGCGATACTGGCGGTGCACGCCAAGGAAGACGCAGGCCAGTGGCAGGGCAAATGGCGCTTGTGGCTGGGCGATCAGCGCGAGCAGGGCACCGCGACCGCGGCTAGTTCCGAAGCGTTGGCCGATGCGGTGCTGCTGTCGGTCAGCCAGCGTCTGGCCCCACGTTTTGTCGCCAAGCCCGGTGCCTCGACGGGCCTGTTGGTGCAGGTTCAGGGCATGACACTGGAGCGCTATGCACAACTGCTTCAGTTACTTGATCCGTTCGGCGTGCGTCTGAGTTCTGTCGACGGCGATAAAGTGGTGTTTGAGGTCAGTGGCAGCACCGATCAGCTACGCTCGCAGTTGTCGCTGGCCAAATTGCAGGAAGTGCCCGCAGCCGAGGCAGCCGCTGCCGCAACGCCGCCTGCTGCGCCTGTCGATGCGACTGCGCCGGTTGCGCCAGCCAATGGAGCTGCTGCTGTTCCGGCACCTGCGTCCGCACCGATGATTGTTCCGGCGTCCGCGCCACAGCTTTATTTCCGCTGGTAATCCGGCAAAGCGCTTTTCCATTGGGTTGAGGGATGTTGATGACTGATACACGGCGTTGGTTCTGGATCGGCGGCCTGGCCTTGCTGGTCGCATTCGTGGTGCTGTTGCACACGATCCTCACCCCTTTTCTGGTAGCGCTGCTGCTGGCCTACATGGGCGATCCGCTGGTGGATCGTCTGGAGCGCGCCGGGCTGTCCAGAACCTTGAGCGTGGTGGCGGTGTTCGGTCTGTTCACGCTGGTGCTGATGGCTTTGCTGCTGGTGCTGGTGCCGATGCTGGCCAAGCAGTTGTTTCGTCTCTATGAGCTGGCCCCGCAGATCCTCGACTGGCTGCAACACTCGGCGTTGCCGTGGGTGCAGGCCAAGTTCGGGCTGGCAGACGGGTTCTGGAAGTTCGACAAGATCAAGGCAGCCATCTCCGAACACATGGGGCAGGCCGGGGATATCGTCTCTGTGGTGCTGTCCCAGGCTACGGCGTCGAGCCTGGCGCTGATCGGCTGGCTGACCAATCTGGTGCTGATTCCGGTGGTGTGTTTCTACCTGTTGCGTGACTGGGACATCATGACCGGCAAGATCCGCGGTCTGCTGCCACGTCAGCGTGAAGGTCAAATCGTCAAGCTGGCGGGCGAGTGCCACGAGGTGCTGGGCGCGTTCATACGCGGGCAGTTGCTGGTCATGGTCGGTCTCGGGGTGATCTACGCGGCCGGTCTGATGCTGGTCGGGCTGGAACTGGGCCTGTTGATCGGGGTGATCGCCGGTCTGGCTGCCATCGTGCCTTATATGGGCTTTGTGATCGGCATTGGCTCGGCACTGGTCGCCGGGTTGTTCCAGTTTGGTGGTGACCTGTACCCGATGATGGGCATCGTTGCCGTATTCATGATCGGTCAGGCCCTCGAAGGGATGGTGCTCACGCCATTGCTGGTAGGGGATCGCATCGGTCTGCACCCGGTGGCGGTGATCTTCGCGATTCTGGCGGGTGGCGAGCTGTTCGGCTTCACCGGCATTCTGCTGGCGTTGCCGGTCGCTGCGGTGATCATGGTGCTGGTGCGCCACATGCATGACGTTTATAAAGACTCGGAAATCTATGCAGGTGCGGAAGATCCCGAGCTGTAAGGGCATCGCACGCCTCTTCACTGCCCGGTGAAGAGGCTTGTGCAGGCAATGCATGCATTACGTCAAAACGCCCTTTCTCGACCCGCGCTTTACGCACCCTGACGCAAACCTTTGATTTTGCTTGAGGTCTGTCGCATTGTGCGACCCGCTTCACGGGTATAAACTTTGCGCTCTTTACACAGAGGCCCTTGACGGTTTGCATGAGCCGTTAGTCAGCATGAAACCGATTCAGCTGCCCCTGAGTGTGCGTCTGCGTGATGACGCCACTTTCGTCAATTACTATCCAGGCGCCAATGCCGCTGCACTCGGCTATGTCGAGCGGCTGTGCGAAGCCGACGCTGGCTGGACGGAAAGCCTCATCTATCTATGGGGCAAGGATGGAGTAGGGCGCACGCACCTGCTTCAGGCTGCGTGCCTGCGTTTCGAGCAACTGGGCGAACCTGCGGTGTATCTGCCGCTTGCCGAAGTCATCGATGAAGGTATCGAGCTGTTCGACCATCTTGAACAGTACGAACTGGTATGTCTGGATGACCTGCAAGCCATTGTCGGCAAGCCGGAGTGGGAAGAAGCCCTGTTTCACCTGTTCAACCGTTTGCGTGACAGCGGGCGTCGTCTGCTCATTGCAGCGTCCAAATCGCCCCGCGAACTGCCGGTCAAACTCCCCGATCTGAAATCCCGTCTGACCATGGCCCTGGTATTCCAGATGCGCGGGCTGTCCGACGAAGACAAGCTGCGTGCGCTGCAACTGCGTGCATCACGCCGCGGCCTGCACCTGACCGATGAGGTAGGTCATTTCATTCTGACGCGTGGTACGCGCAGCATGAGCGCGCTGTTCGAATTGCTTGAGCGCCTTGATCAGGCATCACTCCAGGAAAAGCGCAAGCTGACCATTCCCTTCCTTAAAGAGACGCTGGGGTGGTAGATCAGGCGCTGTTGATGCAAACGGCGGCAGCCTTGCGCCATGCACAACGGATTCTGGTAATCACCGGGGCAGGCCTGTCGGCTGATTCGGGCTTGCCGACCTATCGCGGCGTCGGCGGTCTCTACAACGGCAAGACCGACGACGGCCTGCCTATAGAAATGGCCCTGTCCGGGCCCATGCTGCGCCGTGACCCCGAGCTGTGCTGGAAGTACATCGCCGAACTGGGCAGGGCGTGCCTGGGTGGCGAGCCGAATATCGCGCATTACGCCATCGCCCAGTTGCAGCGCATCAAGCCCGAGTGCTGGGTGCTGACCCAGAACGTCGACGGCTATCACCGCGCCGCTGGCAGCCCGCCGGAACGCCTGATCGAAATTCACGGGCAACTCTCGCCACTGTTTTGCCAATCCTGTGGTGCTGAAGATCCGCAATTGAGTGAGCACTTGCAGCGTCCTTTGCCCCCTTTATGCCCGGCATGTAGTGGCGTTATGCGACCGCCCGTCGTTCTTTTTCAGGAAATGCTCCCTGAAAGAGCACTGGAAACACTGTATGAACAACTGGCTAAAGGCTATGACGCAGTCCTGAGTATCGGTACCACGGCAAGCTTCCCCTACATTCATGAACCGGTCATTCGCACCAGAGTTTCCGGGGGTTTTACGGCGGAAATCAATCCGCAGCCGACCGATCACAGCGCGCAGATGGACGTCTTTTTGCAGTGCCGCGCAGCACATGTCATGGCGGAACTCATAAGTCACATCTAGTTCGATTGAATTTGCAAATCACCTTCATAAAAGGCATAGTCTCGCCATCTTAACTAGTCAGCCACGGTTGTGCCCATGCAGGTTGTTCGCTTCGCACCCCTCGTGCCTCTCGCACTCGTTACATTCCTCTTCGGTTGCTCGGCCAATATGCCGGTCGCACAGCAAGAACAGGCTCAGCCCGTTGCGCGTTATCAGAACGCAGCAAATGCTCAGTCCGCAGCCCGTCGCGCCGACGCCGCAGCCTTGCAGGACGAGATTGCCACCGAAGACGAACTCGCTCACTTCGCCGACAACAAGTCCTACCAGCTGCCGGTTCTGGCCGACAGCATCCTGGAACGTGGCAAATCCCTGATCGGCACGCGTTACAAGTTCGGCGGCACGTCGACTTCCTCGGGTTTCGATTGCAGCGGCTTCATTGGTTATCTGTTTCGCGAAGAGGCTGGCATGAGCCTGCCGCGCTCCACGCGTGAAATGATCAACGTTGACGCACCGCTGGTATCGCGCAAAAACCTTCAGCCTGGTGATGTACTGTTCTTCAGTACCCGTGGCCGTGGTCGCGTAAGCCATGCAGCGATCTACGCCGGTAATCAGCAGTTCATTCACTCCAGCAGCCGTCGCAGTGGCGGTGTACGCATCGACAGCCTCGATGACGCCTACTGGAGCAAGACGTTTATCGAGGCCAAGCGTCCTCTGGCAATGGCGCCAGGTACGGTCGCGGTAAAGTCGACGCCTGATGCCGCGCAGACAACAGCGATGACTTCGACTACAGTCAAGACCGCGCCAAAGCGGCGTAAATAAAATAGAACGCGCAGAACAAGACCTTCGGGTCTTTCTGCGTTTTTGAGCTTCTCGGCAGCGTAAGCCGCATCCGGATAGGTTGTTGTGGTTATGTCGATTGCGTTGCGCCTGATAGTCATCTCTGTTGCTGCGTTGCTGGGTGCTTGCGCCAGCGCGCCGCCACCGCCCAAAGCTCCCCGGATCGTTCAGCGTCCGGTGGTCACTGCTCCCCCTCAGATTCTTTCTCCGGCTGCCGAAGACGTGCTGTTTCGTGCGTTGGGGCTGGTTGGCACGCCTTATCGCTGGGGCGGCAACACGCCTGACTCCGGTTTTGATTGCAGCGGTCTTATAGGTTATGTCTATCGCGATGCAGCGGGCATTTCCCTGCCGCGTTCCACGCGCGAGATGATCGTGATGGGCGTGCCGAATATCCGTCGCGAGCAATTGCAATCAGGGGATCTGGTGTTCTTCGCCACCTCGGGCGGCTCGCAGGTGTCCCACGCGGGCATCTACGTCGGCGAAGGCCGCTTCGTGCATGCCCCGGCCTCCGGCGGCACGGTCAAGCTCGACAGCCTCGACAAGCCTTACTGGCAAAAAGCCTACCTCAACGCCAAGCGCGTCATTCAACCAGCAAATCTGGCGCAGATTCGGCCATAGCGCTTCGCCTGCTCGCGGTCTGCCTGGAACCAGCAGCACAAAACNCTTTGACGACAGTGAGCTTGAACTGCTCTGAATACTTACCCATTTGAACACCCCCATGAGGTCGGATTGGTGTCCAACTTCTTGGGGGCAGTTCACTGGAGCGTAGGGAACGATAATCTCAACTACCGTAAGGCGCNAGAACTGCATTCCCACGCTGGAGCGTGCGGAACGATCAACCCGACTATCGTGCGGCGCTCTGCGTCGCATGCCTTTCTGGACGCTCTGCGTCCTCTTGCGACGCAGAGCGTCGAGAACTGCATTCCCACGCTGGAGCGTAGGGAACGATCATCTCAACTGCCGTACGGCGCTCTGCGTTGACATATCGANGCGCTCCGCGTCGACATGCCGTTCCGGACGTGCGGAACGATAACTCAACTAACGTCCGACGATCCGCGTCAAACCTCTGCGCTCGGCGTTATTGAGCTGCCTTGGCCGAGGTCACGCGCCAGATCTTGTTGCCGACATCATCTGCCACCAGCAAGCCGCCGCGTTGATCATTGACCACGCCAACCGGGCGGCCCATGGCTTTTTCGTCTTTGTTGAGGAAACCGGTCAGCACATCGACCGGAGCGCCGTTGGGCTTGCCGCCGCTGAAGGGCACGAACACCACTTTATAGCCGCTGTGCGGTTTGCGGTTCCATGAGCCGTGCTGGCCAATGAACAGGCCTTCGTTGAACGGCGCCGCCAGCGTCTTGCCATCGGCGAATACCAACCCTAACGAGGCCGTATGCGGGCCGACTGCGTAATCCGGTGCGATGGCCTTGGCGACCAGTGCCGGGTTCTGCGGTTTGACGCGCTCGTCGACATGCTGGCCGTAGTAGCTGTAGGGCCAGCCGTAGAAAGCGCCATCCTGAACCGAGGTCACGTAGTCTGGCACCAGGTCGCTGCCGATTTCGTCACGCTCGTTGACCGCCGTCCACAGCTTGCCGGTTTTAGGCTCCCAGTCCATGCCGTTGGGGTTGCGCAGGCCCGAGGCGAAAATGCGGTGATTGCCGGTGGCAGCGTCGACTTCCCAAATGGCTGCACGACCTTCTTCCTTGTCCATGCCGTTCTCGGCCACATTGCTGTTGGAGCCTACTGTGACGTACAGCTTGCTGCCATCCTTGCTGGCAATGACGTTTTTGGTCCAGTGGTGGTTGAGCGTGCCGCCCGGCAGGTCGACCACTTTGGTCGGCTGCGCGCTGATCGAGGTCTGACCCGCTTCATACGGGAAGCTGATCAGGCGGTCGGTGTCGGCGACATACAGCTTGTTGCCCACCAGGGTCATGCCAAACGGCGAATTGAGGTTTTGCAGGAACACGGTGCGGGTCTCCGCGACGCCGTCCTTGTCCACGTCGCGCAGCAGAGTAATGCGGTTGGCGCTTGGCACGCCCGCACCGGCGCGGCCCATGACTTTTTCCATTACCCAGCCACGAATACCCTTGGAATCATCCGGTTTGGCCGGCGAATTGGTTTCCGCCACCAGCACGTCGCCATTGGGCAATACATACAGCCAGCGCGGGTGGTCCAGGTTTTCGGCGAACGCTGCCACCTGTGTGCCCGGCGCGGCGACCGGTTTTGCGCCTTTTTCCCAACCTACGGCGGGGGCGATGTTGACGGTCGGGATCAGCGTCTTGTTGGGCTCCGGCAGTTTGGGCGAGGGGCCTGTTCCATCCGAGACTTGCAGGGTCGAAGACTCGCCGCAGGCAGCAAGGCCACCGGCAACCAGAAGCAACACTGCGTAGTGGGGTCTGAGTCTGAACATGGTGAATCTCCATAAACAAGGGCGTGGTCCGATAATTGATAGAGGCACTGCGAACCGTCTGGGTTCAATCACGTTTCACAGCGTCGGTGTCGATTGACGCTCCCAGCCCAACCCTCTACCCTTCGCGGTTTGTTTCAGGTGCTCTGCAATCCTTGATTGGCAGGGTGAAACAGGGAAGCCGGTGTGGATCAATCGATCCGATCCCGGCGCTGCCCCCGCAACGGTAAATGAGTCAAGGCTGTGCCTGACGCCACTGTGTTTCGACATGGGAAGGCGCGCAGCCGGGGGTAACCCGCTCATGAGCCCGGAGACCGGCCTGAACCACTCAATGGCATCACGGAGGGTGATGCTCTGTGCAGGGCGTTGCCGTGCTGTCCAGTGCTGTCCTTCCGTCTGTTGTCGACTGCCACGAGCGGAGAACCCGGATGAACGAATCCCCCGAACGCGACGAACGCCATCTGGCGCGCATGCTGCGCAAGAAAGCCGTGATGGACGAGCGCATTGCCAACTCACCCAACGAGTGCGGCCTGCTGCTGGTCTTGACCGGCAATGGCAAAGGCAAGAGCAGCTCGGCATTCGGCATGCTTGCCAGGGCCATGGGCCACGACATGCAGTGCGGCGTGGTGCAGTTCATCAAGGGCCGCAACAGCACTGGCGAAGAAATGTTTTTCCGCCGTTTCCCCGAGCAGGTGCGCTATCACGTGATGGGCGAGGGCTTCACCTGGGAAACCCAGGATCGCCAGCGTGACATCGCCGCCGCCGAAGCCGCCTGGGCCGTGTCTCGGGAAATGCTTCGCGATCCGGCCATTGGTCTGGTGGTGCTCGACGAACTGAACATTGCCCTCAAGCATGGCTACCTCGACCTTGAACAGGTGTTGAGTGATCTGCAGGCCCGCCCGCCGATGCAGCATGTGCTGGTGACCGGCCGCGGTGCCAAACCCGAATTGATCGACCTGGCTGATACGGTTTCCGAAATCGGCGTGGTCAAGCATGCGTTTCAGGCCGGTATCCGGGCGCAGAAAGGTATCGAGCTTTGAACCCTTCATCATTGAGCGCACTGCAATGAGAGCTCCGCGCGATTGCCCGGCGGTTTTGATCGCCGCGCCTGCCTCCGGGCAAGGCAAGACCACCGTCACCGCGGCACTGGCACGTTTGCACCGCAATCAGGGCCGCAAGGTTCGGGTGTTCAAATGCGGGCCGGATTTTCTCGACCCGATGATTCTCGAGCGGGCCAGTGGCGCACCGGTCTACCAGCTGGACATGTGGATGGTCGGTGCCGACGAAAGCCGTCGCCTGTTGTGGGAAGCCGCAGATGAGGCGGACCTGATTCTGATCGAAGGGGTCATGGGGCTGTTCGACGGCATGCCGTCGAGCGCCGACCTGGCCCGGCATTTTGGCGTGCCGGTGTTGGGGGTGATCGACGGCACTGCGATGGCACAGACGTTTGGCGCGCTGGCGCTCGGGCTGGCGCGTTATCAGCCGGATCTGCCGTTTGCCGGCGTGCTGGCCAATCGGGTTGGTACGGTACGCCACGCGCAGTTGCTGGAAAACAGTCTGACCGAAGGCCTGCGCTGGTATGGCGCACTGTCCCGGGAAGTCGGTTTCGAATTGCCCAGCCGCCATCTGGGGCTGGTCCAGGCCAGCGAACTCAATGATCTGGATGTGCGGCTGGACATGGCTGCCGCCGCGCTGGCCAGCACCTGCGAAGTGGCCTTGCCGCCAGCCGTAACCTTTACCGCGCCTGACCCGGTTCAGGTCGAGCCGTTGCTCAGCGGTGTGCGCATCGCCATTGCCCGCGACGAGGCCTTTGCCTTTCTGTACGGCGCAAGCCTGGACTTGCTGCGAAACATGGGCGCAGAGCTGAGTTTCTTCTCGCCGATCCATGATCGTGAGCTGCCCGACGCCGACAGCCTGTACCTGCCGGGTGGCTACCCGGAGCTGCATCACGTTGCGCTGGCGGAAAACCTGACGATGCAGGCGTCGATCAGGGCGCACCATATTGCTGGCAAGCCGATTCTGGCCGAGTGCGGCGGCATGCTTTATTTACTCGAAGCGCTGACCGATGTGGAGGGTGTGCGCGCCGAACTGGTCGGCTTGCTGTCCGGTGAGGCGGTCATGCAGAAGCGTCTGGCGGCGCTGGCCTTGCAAGCGGTTGAATTGCCCGAGGGCACGCTGCACGGCCACACGTATCACCATTCGCTGACCAGCACCGAGTTGCAGCCGATTGCCCGTGGCGTCAGCCCCAACGGCGGGCGTGGCGCAGAGGCAGTCTATCGCCTGGGTCGTCTGACCGCGTCCTACGTGCATTTCTATTTCCCTTCCTGCCCTCAGGCGATTGCGGCGCTGTTCAAACCATGACCGAACAAGCGTTCAGCCCTGAAGAGCGGGCTGCGGTGTACCGGGCCATCGCCGAGCGTCGCGACATGCGCCACTTCGTCGGCGGCACGGTGGCCCCCGAGTTGCTGGCGCGCTTGCTGGAAGCCGCACACCAGGCGCCCAGTGTCGGGCTGATGCAGCCGTGGCGCTTCATTCGCATCAGCGATCCGGCGTTGCGCGGAAAAATGCAGGCGCAGGTAGAAGAAGAGCGTATCCGCACTGCCCAGGCGTTGGGTGAGCGCACCGACGAGTTCATGAAGCTCAAGGTCGAAGGCATCAACGACTGCGCAGAAGTGTTGGTCGCCGCACTGATGGAAGGCCGTGAACAGCATATTTTCGGCCGCCGCACCTTGCCGGAAATGGACATGGCCTCGTTGTCCTGCGCCATCCAGAACCTGTGGCTGGCGTCGCGTGCCGAGGGGCTGGGTATGGGCTGGGTGTCGCTGTTCGACCCGGAGGCGCTGGCCGAACTGCTGGGCATGCCTGACGGCGCCAAGCCGCTGGCGATCATTTGCCTGGGGCCGGTTAAGGAATTTTATCCTGCGCCCATGCTGGTCATGGAAGGCTGGGCGCAGGCGCGTCCGCTGCATGAGTTGCTGTATGAGAATCAATGGGGAGTGAGTCAATGAGTGTGGCGCTGTTGAGCGTCGCCGGGGTCGCGCTGGACGCGCTGCTCGGTGAGCCAAAACGATGGCATCCGCTGGTGGCGTTCGGCAACTTCGCCAGCCGGGTCGAGCAGCGTTTCAACAGTGGCGGCCGTGGCTGGCGCAGTCACGGCGTCACCGCCTGGGTCATCACCGTTGTGCCGCTGACGCTGCTGGCCACGCTACTGAGCTGGCTGCCCGGTATTGGCTGGCTGGTCGAGGTTCTGGCGCTGTATTGCGCGCTGGGCATGCGCAGCCTGGGTGAGCACGTTCAGCCGGTGGCGCAAGCGCTGCGCAGTGACGATCTGGTCGAGGCACGTCAGCGGGTCGGTTATCTGGTCAGTCGCCAGACCAGCGAACTGGATGCCACCGAAGTGGCTCGCGCGGCGACCGAGTCAGTGCTGGAGAACGGCAGTGATGCGGTGTTCGCCGCACTGTTCTGGTTTGTCGTGGCCGGTGCGCCCGGCGTGGTGCTGTACCGGCTGAGCAACACGCTGGACGCCATGTGGGGCTACCGTAACGAGCGCTTCGAGCGTTTCGGCTGGGCTGCGGCGAAGATCGACGATCTGCTCAACTACCTTCCTGCACGCCTTGTGGCGTTGACTTACGCCTTGCTGGGCAAGACCCGATTGGCGCTGCGTTGCTGGCGCACGCAGGCTCCGGCCTGGGACAGTCCGAATGCCGGTCCAGTGATGGCCGCTGGCGCAGGCGCGCTGGGTGTCGAACTGGGCGGGGCGGCGATCTATCACGGCGAGCTGCATCAGCGTCCGCAACTGGGTGAAGGTGCGCCTGCCGATGCGGATTCCATTGATCGCGGCTGGCAATTGGTGCAGCGCGGCGTCTGGTTGTGGTTGCTGGTCATATGCGTGGTAGCTGAATTCTATGCTTGAGCACGGCGGTCGGTTGCGCGCCGCAGCGCAGCATTACGGTATCGAACTGGCCGACTGGCTGGACCTGTCCACGGGCATTGCACCCTGGTCGTGGCCTGTGCCGCAGATCCCGATGCACGCCTGGGCGCGTTTGCCCGAGACCGATGATGGCCTGGAAGCAGCGGCCTGCCGTTATTACGGCGTGCCTCGCTTATTGCCGGTGTCCGGCTCGCAGGCCGCGATTCAAGCGTTGCCGCGGGTACGCAGCGGAGGTCGGGTTGGCGTGCTGTCGCCATGCTACGCCGAGCATGCACATGCATGGCGCAAGAACGGCTTCGTGGTCCGTGAGGTCAGCGAGCAGGAGGTCGAATACTTTCTCGACACTCTTGATGTGCTGGTGGTGGTAAACCCGAACAATCCGACCGGTCTGCACCTGAGCGCCGAACGCCTGCTGGAATGGCATGCGCGACTGGCCGAGCGCGGTGGCTGGCTGGTCGTCGATGAAGCGTTCATGGATAACACGCCGGGCCTGAGCCTGGCTGCCGAGACGTGGCGCACCGGGCTGATTGTGCTGCGCTCGTTCGGCAAGTTTTTTGGCCTGGCCGGTGTCAGGCTCGGTTTTGTCATGGCCGAACCGGTATTGCTGAGGATGCTGGCGCAGGAAATCGGCCCTTGGTCGGTCAGCGGGCCAACACGGATCATCGGTCAGGTGTGCCTCAATGATCAGGAAGGGCAGGCCCGTCAGCGTGAACGCAGCGAGCAGGCTCGCGAGCGTCTGGTGGCCTTGCTCGACCAGTACGGTCTGAGCCCGCAGGGCGGCTGTGCGCTGTTTCAGTGGCGCATGACCCCTGAAGCGCAAACGCTCTACGAGTTCTGTGCGCGACGTGGCGTATTGTTGCGTCTGTTCCAGGGCGGCACACCCGAGTCCGCCAGTCTGCGCTTCGGTCTGCCCCGCGACGAGGCCGACTGGCTGCGCCTGCACACTGTTCTGCTTGAATACCGCAAGGAATACCCATGAGCACGCTGATGGTACAAGGCACCACCTCCGACGCCGGCAAAAGCACACTGGTGACGGCACTGTGCCGCTGGCTGACTCGTCAGGGTGTCAAGGTCGTGCCATTCAAGCCGCAGAACATGGCGCTCAACAGCGCGGTGACGGCAGACGGCGGCGAGATCGGCCGCGCTCAGGCCGTGCAGGCGCAGGCGTGCTTTCTGGAGCCGCACACCGACATGAACCCGGTGCTGCTCAAGCCCAACAGTGATACCGGTGCGCAGGTGATCATTCACGGTCGCGCCGTCACCACTATGAACGCGGTGGCTTACCACGGCTATAAAGAGATCGCCATGCAGGCGGTGCTGGAGTCGCATCGGCGGCTGGGCCAGAGCTATCCGGTGATCATGGTAGAAGGCGCGGGCTCTCCGGCCGAGATCAACCTGCGCGCCAACGATATTGCCAACATGGGCTTTGCCGAGGCGGTCGACTGCCCGGTGCTGTTGATTGCCGACATCAATCGCGGCGGGGTCTTTGCCCATCTGGTCGGCACGCTGGAATTGCTGTCGCCCAGCGAACAGGCGCGGGTCAAGGGGTTCATCATCAACCGTTTTCGCGGCGACATCGCCTTGCTGCAACCGGGCCTGGACTGGCTGGAGGCGCGCACCGGCAAACCGGTGGTTGGCGTGTTGCCTTATGTAATGGACCTGCACCTGGAGGCCGAAGACGGTCTCGATCAGCGCCAGACCGACAAGGTCGAGCAGGTCCTGAACGTGGTGGTGCCAGTGCTGCCGCGCATCAGCAACCACACCGATTTCGACCCGTTGCGCCTGCATCCTCAGGTCAACCTGCAATTTGTCGGTCCCGGTCAGGACATTCCTCCTGCTGACCTGATCATTCTGCCCGGCTCGAAAAGCGTGCGCAGCGACCTGAAGTACCTGCGCAGCAACGGCTGGGAAACCGCCATCGAGCGGCATTTGCGCTACGGCGGCAAGCTGCTGGGTATCTGCGGCGGTCTGCAAATGCTCGGCGAGCAGGTGCACGACCCGCTGGGGCTGGAGGGCGCAGCCGGTTCCAGCCCCGGTCTTGGTCTGCTGGCGATGAGCACGGTGCTGGAGGCGGAAAAACAATTGCGCAATGTGCGCGGTCGTCTGACCCTGGAAGACGCCGAGGTCAGCGGCTACGAAATTCATGCCGGGGTAACGACAGGGCCGGCGCTGGAGCAGGCTGCCGTGCAACTGGACGACGGGCGTTGCGATGGCGCGCAGAGTGTCGACGGGCAGGTGCTCGGGACTTACCTGCACGGCCTGTTCGAATCACCTGCGGCCTGTAGCGCGTTACTGCGCTGGGCGGGGTTGGCGAACGTGCAGTCCGTCGACTATCACGCCCTGCGCGAGCGCGACATAGAACGTTTGGCGGACCTGGTGGAAAAACACCTGGACGGCCCATTGCTTCGCGAATTGTGCGGCCTGGAGGCAAACTGAAATGCTGCAACTGATCCTTGGCGGCGCACGTTCCGGCAAGAGCCGACTGGCTGAGAAACTGGCCGCCGACTCAGCGCTGAAGGTGATTTACATCGCCACCAGCCAGCCTCTCGATGGCGAAATGAACCAGCGCGTCGCCAGCCATCGCGCCCGTCGTCCCGAGCACTGGGGGTTGGTCGAAGAACCGCTCGAGCTGGTGCGGGTGTTGCGCGAAAATGCTGCGTCAGACCGCTGCCTGCTGGTCGATTGCCTGACCCTCTGGCTGACCAATCTGCTGATGCTCGACGACCCAGAGCATCTGCTCCAGGAGCGAGAAGCCCTGCTCGACAGCCTGGCCGGTTTGCCGGGCGAAATCATTTTTGTCAGCAACGAAACCGGGCTTGGCGTCGTGCCGCTGGGTGAGCTGACGCGCCGCTATGTCGACGAAGCCGGTCTGTTGCATCAGGCACTGGCCGAGCGTTGCCAGCGTGTCGTGTTGACCGTTGCCGGCTTGCCCCTGACTTTGAAAGGAACCGCGCTATGAGTAATTCCTGGTGGCTCAAGCCCGCACAGGCTATCGATGTACCAATGCGCGAGGCGGCACTGGCCCGTCAGCAACAGTTGACCAAGCCTGCGGGTTCGCTGGCGCAACTGGAACGGCTGGCGGTGCAGCTCGCCGGCCTGCAAGGGCGCGAGCGTCCGTCTGCCGACAAGCTGTGGATCGCGATCTTTGCCGGCGATCATGGTGTGGTGGCCGAAGGTGTATCGGCCTATCCACAGGAAGTCACCGGCCAGATGCTGCATAACTTCGTCAACGGCGGCGCAGCGATCAGCGTGCTGGCGCGTCAGCTCTCGGCGCAGCTGGACGTGGTGGATCTGGGTACCGTGTCGCCTCTGGATTTGCCGGGCGTGCGTCATTTGCGCATCGGCGCGGGCACCGCCAATTTCGCCCACGGGCCAGCCATGAGTGCTGAACAGGGGCTTGCTGCTCTGCAGGCCGGGCGCGACAGCGTGTTGCGCGCCAAGGCGGTCGGCACCGAGCTGTTTATCGGTGGCGAGATGGGCATCGGCAATACCACGGCGGCCAGCGCCGTCGCCTGCTCGGTGCTGGAATGTGCCGCGCCGTTGCTGGTCGGTCCCGGTACCGGGCTGAACGCCGAAGGTATCGAGCACAAGACCCGTGTCATCGAACGCGCACTGGTGCTGCATGCCGAGCACGCGGGCGACCCGCTGCATAGCCTGTTCTGCCTGGGTGGTTTCGAGATTGCCGCGCTGACCGGCGCTTATCTGGCCTGTGCGCAGGAAGGTATCGTGGCGCTGGTCGACGGTTTCATTTGCAGCGTGGCCGCGTTGGTGGCGGTGCGCCTGAATCCGTCTTGCCGCAACTGGCTGTTGTTCGGCCACCGTGGCGCCGAACCGGGCCACCGGCACTTGCTGGAAACGCTACAGGCCGAACCATTGCTCGACCTCGGCTTGCGTCTGGGTGAGGGCAGTGGCGCAGCGCTGGCGGTGCCGCTGGTGCGTCTGGCCTGCGAGCTGCATAACGGCATGGCAACGTTTGCCGAAGCGGCAGTGGCGGATCGCCCCGCATGACCTTGCGTCTGGACTTGCTGCGCCATGGCGAAACAGAGCTGGGCGGTGGTCTGCGCGGCAGCCTCGACGATGCTCTTACAGAACTCGGCTGGCAGCAGATGCGTGCGGCGGTGGTTGATGGCGGTCCCTGGGAACGAATTGTCAGCTCGCCCTTGCAGCGCTGTGCACGTTTTTCCGAAGAGCTGGCGCAGCGCCTGTCGCTGCCCATGCAACTGGAGCCGGGTTTGCAGGAGCTGCATTTCGGCGACTGGGAAGGCCACAGCCCTGCGCAGCTTATGGAGACCGATGCCGAAGGCCTTGGCCTGTTCTGGGCTGATCCCTACGCCTTCACGCCGCCCAATGGCGAGCCAGTGATCGACTTTTCGACACGGGTGCTGAATGCGGTGGAGCGTCTGCATCAGGCGTATGCCGGTGAACGCGTGTTGCTGGTCAGTCACGGCGGTGTGATGCGCCTGCTGCTGGCGCAGGCGCGTGGTCTGCCGCGCGAGCAATTGTTGCAGGTAGTGGTCGGCCATGGCGCACTGCTGTCGATTCAGGTCGCCGCTGATGGCGTACTCACGGAGGTCTGAGATGCTGCCGTTCTGGATCGCCCTGCAATTTCTCGGCAGCCTGCCGATTCGTCTGCCCGGCATGCCGCGCCCGGAAGAGCTTGGGCGTTCGTTATTGTTCTACCCACTGGTAGGGGTGGTATTCGGCACGCTGCTGCTGGGTTTCAGTGCGCTACTCAATGGTACGCCGCTCATGCTGCATGCCGCGCTGGTGCTCACTGCCTGGGTGCTGCTCAGCGGCGGGCTGCATCTGGACGGTCTGGCCGACAGTGCCGACGCCTGGCTGGGCGGTTTTGGTGATCGCGAACGCACCTTGCAGATCATGAAGGACCCGCGTAGTGGGCCGATTGCCGTTGTCACGCTGGTGCTGGTGCTGCTGCTCAAGTTTGCAGCGATTCTGGCGCTGATCGAAAGTCACAGCAGTATCGGGCTGTTGTTGGCGCCGCTGATCGGACGCGCGGCCATGCTTGGGCTTTTTCTGGGCACACCTTACGTGCGTTCCGGCGGACTGGGGCAGGCTCTTGCAGATCATCTGCCGCATGGTCCGGCGCGTAAGGTGTTGTTGGCCAGTGCGCTAGCGTGCGTGCTGCTGGCCGGTTGGTCAGGCGTCGCGGCGCTGCTGGTCTGTACGGCGTGTTTCTTGTGGTTGCGGCACATAATGATGCGCCGTCTGGGCGGTAGCACGGGCGACACCGCCGGGGCGCTGCTTGAACTGTTGGAGCTGGCAGTCCTGCTGACGCTGGCGCTGCTTTAACAGCCTTGCCAATGCTTTGTTGACAGCTTTTACCGGCAGCGCGTAGCTTCGCGATTCACAGGTAAAACCATGTAACAAAGTGCAGGGAGCTTAACCATGACATCGATCTGGCGTACCAGCGGCTGGGTTCTGCTGGGCAGTGCGTTGATCCTTGCGCTTTCGCTGGGCACGCGGCACGGTTTCGGCCTGTTTCTGGCGCCCATGAGCGCGGATTTTGGCTGGGGGCGTGAGGTGTTTGCCTTTGCCATCGCCTTGCAAAACCTGATGTGGGGCCTGGCGCAGCCGTTTGCCGGGGCGCTGGCAGATCGATTTGGCGCGGCCAAAGTCGTCTTCGTCGGCGGTGTGCTGTATGCCGTAGGGCTAATGTGCATGAGTATGGCTGACTCGTCTCTCAGCCTTTCCCTGAGTGCTGGTTTGCTGATCGGTATTGGTCTGTCCGGCACGTCTTTTTCGGTCATTCTGGGTGTCGTCGGGCGTGCGCTGCCTGCGGAAAAACGCAGCATGGGCATGGGTATCGCCAGCGCGGCGGGTTCATTCGGCCAGTTCGCCATGTTGCCCGGCACATTGGGCTTGATCAGCTGGTTGGGCTGGTCCGGTGCGTTGCTGGTGCTGGGCGTGATGGTGGCGTTGATCCTGCCCTTGGTGGGCATGCTCAAGGATACGCCGAGCGTGTCTACCGGTATCGAGCTGACGCTGGGCGAGGCGCTGCGTGAAGCCTGCTCGCATTCGGGGTTCTGGCTGCTGGCACTGGGTTTCTTCGTCTGTGGCTTTCAAGTGGTGTTCATCGGGGTGCACCTGCCAGCCTATCTGGTGGATCAACACTTGCCTGCCAAGGTCGGTACAACGGTGCTGGCCTTGATCGGGTTGTTCAATATCTTCGGTACCTACACCGCTGGCTGGCTGGGCGGGCGCATGTCCAAACCTCGATTGTTGACCGCGCTTTATCTGTTGCGCGCGGTGGTGATCGTGTTGTTTCTGTGGGTCCCGTTGAGCCAGACCACTGCCTATCTGTTCGGCGTAGCAATGGGCCTGCTGTGGCTGTCCACCGTGCCGCTGACCAACGGCACGGTTGCGACACTGTTTGGTGTGCGCAACCTGTCGATGCTGGGCGGTATCGTCTTCCTGTTTCACCAGTTAGGCGCATTCCTCGGCGGCTGGCTGGGCGGGCTGGTGTATGACCGCACCGGTAACTACGACCTCGTCTGGCAAGTTTCGATACTGCTGAGTCTGCTGGCCGCCGCGTTGAACTGGCCGGTGCGTGAGCGCCCTGTGGCCAGGTTGCAGGCGCAGGGCAGTCTGGCATGAGCCGTCGCTGGCCTCTGCTGGCGGCGTTGCTGGCAGGCGCGGTGGTGTTGGGGCTGGTCTGGTGGGCCTGGCAGCACGTTGGACTGGCTGCGTTGCAACTGGGAATGGGCGCTTGCTAGGCAGACAGCCCGGCATGGGGTAGCGTGTCGACAAACGACAACGCTATCCAGGGCCGCCATGATGAACATTCGCTTTGTTTCGATTCCTCTTCTGCTGCTGGCCATGAGTGGCGCTGCAATGGCTGCCGACTGTCCGCCGTTGCTGCAGGGCGAGTTGCCCAAGCTGCGTGCCAAGGAAAACATCGACCTGTGCAAACGCTTTGCCGGCAAGCCGCTGGTGGTGGTCAATACCGCCAGTTTCTGTGGCTTTGCCCCACAGTTCAAAGGGCTTGAAGAGCTGAGTCAGCGCTACAAGGGGCAGGGGCTTGAGGTATTGGGCGTGCCGTCCAATGACTTCAAACAGGAAGCCAAGGATGGTGAGGAGACCGCCAAGGTCTGCTACGTCAATTACGGCGTGACCTTCACCATGACCGAGCCGCAGGCCGTACGCGGCGATGATGCGACCCATTTGTTCAAGGTCCTGGCCGAACAGAGCAGTGCGCCGCGCTGGAACTTCTACAAGTACGTGGTTGATCGCCAAGGTAAGGTCATTGCCAACTTCTCCAGCATGACCAAGCCGGATGATCCTGAGCTGATCGCAGCCATTGAAAAGGCGATTGCGTCGAAGCCTTAGGGGGGGCTTGAGTGTTGTCTGAATCTGCCTGACATCGCAGAAGCCTTGTGTGACGCGGAGCGCCACAAAGAGGACGCAGAGTGTCCAGAACTGCATGCCGACGCGGAGCGTCGGCACGATAGTCAGTCAGTGAGGCGGAGCATCAAAAAGCCCGCAACCATTACTGGTTGCGGGCTTTTTTCAGCCTGGCAGTTGCTATCAGAAGCGATAGGTAACCGAAGTGCCCAGGCCGTGAGCGGTGTTGCGGTAGTCGGCGCTGTACGAACCTTTGGTCGCGCTGGAGTCGCGGATCTTGGTTTCGTCTTCACGCAGGTACGAGTACGCCACGTCGATGGTCAGGTCGTCGGTCGGGCTCCAGCCTGCACCGAAGCTGATGATCTTGCGATCGCCAGTCGGGATGCGTGGGGAGCGGTTGACGTTGTTGGTCGGCGACTGATCAACGGAGAAACCGGTGCGCAGTGTCCACTCTTTGTTGACCTTGTACGAAGCACCGATGGCGTGTGCCCAGGTGTCGTGCCAGTTCTGTTCTTCGGTGATGGTGCCGATCGGGCCGGCAGAACCGCCCAGCAGAGCAGGGACGCCATCGTTGTTGACGGTGATGTCTTGCAGACGGCTCCAGCGAGTCCAGGTACTGCCTGCGTAAACAGTCCAGTTTTCGTCGAGTTGCTGGGTGATGGAGAAGTCCACCGACTCAGGCGTGGAGATGTCCAGCGAAGCATCGTACTTCTGACCGGAAAATCCGCCGAAACCTGAGCCTTCGATCTTGGTTTTGCCCTTGAGCTTGTAATCGACCTTGGAGTGGTATGTCAGGCCCAGGCGAGTGGTGTCGGTAGCCTGCACCAAAATGCCGGCATTGAAGCCGATTGCGGTGTCATCGCCTTCGATCTTTACCTTGCCGTCGTTAGTGCCTGGGCTTCGGCCGTTCAATGTTGCCGAGGTCAGTTCACCGTCGATGCGGTTGATCGTCGGGCCGAAACCGATGGAAACCTTGTCATTGAATGCATAGCTGACAGTTGGCTGGAAGGTCACGACCTGCACGTGACTCTTGTCGCCCCAGTAGCGGCCGGCGAAGCCTTTTTCGTAATCAGTGACCAGGCCGAACGGTACGTACACGCCCAGACCAAATGCCCAGTGATCATCGATAGGTTTGACGTAATAGCCCATTGGCACGCCGACCACCGGAACCATGTCACCGTCGTTGCTGCCGCCGAATGTGCCGCGACCGTTGTCGATGTCGGTCTTGGCGATCACGGCTGCGGCGCCGACGCTGATTTGTTCGCGTTTGATTCGGGACATACCGGCAGGGTTGCCGAATACGGTGCTTGCATCATCGGCTGACGAGGAGCGACCTGCAAAGCCTGTGCCCATGCCGCTGATGCTTTGTTCATTGAGGGCAAAACCGGCTGCAAGCAGTTGAGAAGAAGCCAGACCCAGGGCGAGTCCAAGTGTTGTCCGGTTCAGTGCTTTTGTCATTATTTTCATTATTAGAACTCCTTGTTGTTCACCGGTCGAAAATTACCAACATTTTCGATGGCGCGCTATAGGCTGAGGAGCCCGATTTAGAGCTATTCTTGTAGGACAATCTTGATAATGCTGTAGGAGTTGCAATTTAGACAAAGTTCCAGTGCCGCACACTGGTCAATGTCGTCAATAAATAGCGGGCATAAAAAAGCCCCGCTTTGCAGGGCGGGGCTTTTTGGCGTGCGATGAATCGTTTGCGTCAGGCGATGAGGGCCTGACGGGTACGCTCGATCACGGCTTGCAGCGGTTCGGCGCTTGCGTACTGATCGGGGTACAGGCGTTCGCTGTGACGGGCGATGCCGTGTTCGTTGACGATGGTGAAACTGAAGCAGCCTTTGCGAGCGGCCATGATCAGGCAGTTCATCGGGGCAAAAGCGTTGGTCAATGTGTGAATTGCGTGTTGGGTTTGAGTATTCATATTCAAGGTGTTTCCTGAAACAACACGGAACAATACCGTGCATAAATAAAGATTCCAGTAAACGCGGGCCGACATTTGATACAAAAGCCTGGCTGGGCGGAGAACCTGACTGGAATAGAGACAGGCAGTTGAAGCGCGCTTTATCGTATGGCGCTCTGGCTGACCGGTAGGTACTTAGGAGGGCAGGCAACACAACAGGAGCAAAGGTTCGACGCTCCGGGTGAAGATCCTGATCAATTGCAGGCTGGTTGAAGCAGACCATGAGAGCCATGACTGCACTGTCACCCCAAATGGTGCATCAGCGCGAAAGGTTCATGTCTGGAAACCATCGAGGTGGTCGATCCCTTGTTGCCAACATTCTCGTCTCATGGAGGAGTGTCTGTCGGGGGACTTGTCGACCGGAATTGATTTTCAGCTTGGTACTAACGGTGGCAATGCTACCCGTCATGTCGAAGCATTGCAAGCGGCGCTGAATAAATTTTACCAGTGCCCGACCAGGCGGTAGATCAGCACGGTCACGGACGCGACCATCGAGCAGCCGAGCAGGTAGGCAGCGATGGTCAGGCGCAGGGACTTGCGGCTTTCAATGGCGCGCATGATGTCGCCTGCCTTGTTGATACGTCCATTACTCAGGTCGCTGCAGATGATCAGCAGCAGTGCAATTGCCGACAACAGCACGCTATAGGCGAAGACGCCGCCGTCCGGCGGTGGCAGGACAATACTGGCCGCGAGGGCGACGATGCAGACGGCCAACAGCAGCAGGAAGAACTTCACTATCTCCTTCATGGGCCTTCACTGAATCCTTGGTGGCTGATATTTGGTCTTTTTTGGCAGTGGTTGGACCGCGAGATGCACGATTTGTCGCCCTCATTGTTTTCAAGGTGTCTGGTGAGGTGCGGGCTTCGTTGGTGGCAGGCCGATTCCAGCGGCTGAAAGGCTGCTGAAAGCCACGTATTCATTGAGAATAAGATGCAATCGAGCAACAATCATATGATGCCCGAAATGGCTGAAAAGGGCCCCGGCAAGGAGTTGTGCACATTAGCTGAACAAGCTGCCACATCACTGTCACAAGCGTTGCTAAGGGTTTGATTTATGGTGGTGAATTATTAAGTCAATGAAAAACATCGTTTTTTTTAGTTGGTGAAAAAATCGTCAGTTTGAGCGCAGGCCGCATCCTGCTTGCGTTTGCGAGAGTTAAAGGGGGGTTGTCCACTGAGTTATCCACAGCTTCTGTGGATTGTCCCGGCTGAAATGTCCCGGAAATGGGGGCTGTGCACGTTGTAGAAAGCGCGTACAATCCGTTCCCCCGATTTAACCCCCGCCTGTTGATCTTGCCTCGCCCAAGACGACGTTTCTGCTGCACTATCACGCGCTTACCCACACTGCCGCTGGCGATGATTCAGCCTGCATGGAGTCTTTATGGCACTGGACCTGAACAGCCTGTTACTGGGGCTCGCTGCAGCTGCTGTGCCCTTGCTGGCATTGCTTTGGCAGTTACAGCGTCGTCTGGCGCTTCGTCAGGCCGAGAGCGCGCTGCTGGACGAGCGTCTGAGCATGGCGCAGATGGCGCAGGAAGGCCTCAATGCGCAACTGGATGCCTGCCGCGACGAGGTCAGTGACCTCAGCCAGGCCAATGCGGCCAAACAGGCCGACCTTGCAGCGCTGCGGCGCGAGGTCGAGTTGCTGCGTCAGGAAAGTGATAGCGCTCGCGAAACGGCGCATGCCTGGAATCGTGAGCGTGCCGGCAGAGAAGCCGAGTTGCGTCGTCTGGATGCGCACTGCGCAGCATTGAACGCTGAGCTGCGTGAACAGCAGGACAGCCATCAGCAGCGCCTGAATGATCTGCAGGGTTCCCGGGATGAGCTGCGTGCGCAGTTCGCCGAGTTGGCAGGCAAGATATTCGATGAGCGTGAGCAGCGTTTTGCCGAAACCAGCCAGCAGCAACTGGGGCAATTGCTCACGCCGCTCAAGGAACGTATCCAGTCGTTCGAAAAGCGCGTCGAGGAAAGTTATCAGAACGAAGCCCGTGAACGCTTTTCGTTGGCCAAGGAGCTGGAACGTCTGCAGCAGTTGAATCAACGCTTGAGCGATGAAGCCACCAACCTGACGCGCGCCCTGAAAGGGCAGAAGACCCAGGGCAACTGGGGTGAACTGATTCTTGAGCGAGTGCTGGAGCATGCCGGGCTTGAAAAGGGCCGTGAATACCAGACGCAAATAAGCCTCAAGGGGCCGGACGGCGAGCGCTTTCAGCCTGATGTACTGATCATGCTGCCCGGTGACAAGCAAGTGGTGGTCGATGCCAAGGTCAGCCTGACGGCGTATCAGCAGTACGTATCGGCTGATGACGACGTTATCGGTCAGGCTGCGCTCAAGCAGCATGTGCTGTCGCTGCGCAATCACGTCAAAGGTCTCTCGGGCAAGGATTACAAGCGCCTTGAAGGGCTGCACAGTCTGGATTTCGTTCTGCTCTTCGTGCCTATCGAAGCGGCTTTTTCTGCAGCCTTGCAGGCGGAGCCGAATCTGTTTCAGGAAGCTTTTGATCGCAACATCGTGATTGTCAGCCCCACCACACTGCTGGCCACCTTGCGGGTCATCGACAGTCTGTGGAAGCAGGAACGTCAGAGCCAGAACGCACGCGAGATTGCCGAACGGGCAGGTTGGCTATACGACAAGTTTGTGTTGTTCATTCAGGATCTGGACGAGGTAGGCAACCGTCTGCAGCAACTGGACAAGGCCTACTCGGCGGCGCGCAACAAGCTGACGGAGGGGCGCGGCAACCTGATCAGCCGCAGCGAGCAACTCAAACTGCTGGGCGCGCGTGCCAGCAAGAGTCTGCCGGCGGACTTGCTTGAACGGGCGATGACTGACAATGACGGCCTGATCAGTCCGCCTGAATGATCAGTTTGCTTGGTCGGCGCAACGTTCAGTAACAGGCCGTCCGTCGCAAAGACTAGAAGCGATGCTGCACAACTGTCACATTGGCTCCATCGGGAAAATTGTTTCTCGTTGCACTCGGCTAACAGTTCATTTGCTTCTATGATCTCTAGTGAGTGATGAGTACGGATTGACTGCCGGGTATTTCCCTCAAGGGGGCTCTATGAATAGCAAACTGCAAGAATGGCTCCACGATGTAGGCGTTGCACTGGGTCTGATAGAACGCCCAAAACTGCAACCCATTCCGGTTCGTGCCGACGACGATCGTCGCCGTCAACGCCGGTAAGCCTCTCGCCTGATCCTGGCCACAGGGTAGTGCGCATGTTGAATTTCGTCGGGGCGCACAGGGCGTCCCGATACAAGAGCCGGCGTTAGTGCTGATGCCCGGGCTCGTTCTTCGGCTCTATCGAGCCCTTTTCCGTCTCCTGCAATAAAATCAGTCCTATGATCCTGTGCAACGCAAGCTGTCCTGGGCTGGCGATTACCGCTGTCCTGATGGTTTCCGTGAGTGTGAAGCCGAGGGCTTCCTTCAGTTCGAGGAAAAACAGCTCGATATCATCGTCATCAAGGGCCAGATCGGCGAGCGTGGCGTCATCCTGAATCGCACTCTTGTCCACTAGAATGATGCCTAGGGCGTTGAATACCTTTTGCCTGATCTCTTCGCGATTCATGAAAGCCCCTGATGTGGATCTTGTCAGATACAACAGGCGTACTTCATTTCTCCAGCCCAGACCCATGAGGCTAGCTCAAATCGCCGTTGCGGCTGTGGATTGCCCCGCCGTTATGGTGCCGATTTGTTTAAAATGCAGGGCTGTTCGACAGGCGGTTGGTGGCAACGCTGATTCGTTGTGCTGTGCAGCACCTTTAACCTTGTGAGATTGACCGAGTACTGATCCATGTCCCGCGCCCGTTGTGAGCGTTGTCTGCGTCCTGCCACGCATTGTCTGTGCGCCCTGATTCCGCAACTGGACAGTCGCACGCGAGTGTTGATCCTGCAGCATCCCGATGAAGTCAGCCACGCGCTGAATACGGCGCGACTGGCCGCACTGGGTCTGGTCAATGCGCAGTTGTTGGTGGGCGAAGTGTTCGACGATCTGCAAGAGATTCTGAATCCGCCCGGCTATCAGCCTCGATTGCTGTTTCCGGGTGAGGCTGCGCAGACGCTGACGCCTTATGCGCAGAATTCGCTGCCCATGCTGCTGGTCGTGCCGGATGGCACCTGGCGCAAGGCGCGCAAACTGCTGCATCTCAATCCCTTGCTTGCTGAGCTGCCAAGGGTCACACCAGGCACTGTGCCGGTTTCGCGTTATCGCTTGCGCAAAGCGCCGGGCCCGGACGCCTTATCGACGCTTGAGGCTATCGTTCATACCTTGCAGACGCTGGAAGCGCCACGCTCTTTCGAGGCGCTGCTGAAGCCTTTCGACGCCTTGATCGAAGGTCAGATTCAGGCCATGGGCAGTGAGACGTATCAGCGCAATCACGGCGGTCAGGGGTAAAGAACACAATTGGTGGCGTTAACTGCGCCCAGCTGTAACTGTTGCTTTGCCGATCAGCGCCTAGAATGAGTAGCTTGTTCTATCTCTTGCGGAAGGTTCAATGCACATCTCGTCTGGTCGCTGGGTCTATGGCCTTTGTCTGTCGCTGTTGACTGCGTTGCTCTGGGGCATTCTGCCAATCAAGCTCAAGCAGGTTCTGCAGGTGATGGACCCAGTCACTTTGACCTGGTTTCGCCTGTCTGTTTCCGGCGCGCTGTTGTTCATCTGGCTGGCGTCGGTCAAGCGCCTGCCCAGCTTCAAGGTGCTGGGACGCAAGGGCCAGATACTGGTGGGGCTGGCGGTATTCGGCCTGGTCGGCAACTACGTGCTGTACCTCATCGGCTTGCGGCTGCTGAGCCCCGGTACCACGCAATTACTGGTTCAGGTCGGCCCGATCTTCCTGTTGATCAGCAGTATCTTTTTGTTCAAGGAACGTTTCAGTCTGGGGCAGGGCATTGGTCTGGTCGTCCTGCTGATTGGTTTCGGCTTCTTTTTCAATCAGCGTCTGGTGGAGCTGTTCACCTCCTTGGGCGATTACACCCTTGGTGTGCTGGTGGTGCTCCTGGCCTCGACCATCTGGACGTTCTACGGGCTGAGTCAGAAGCAGCTTCTGACGGTATGGAATTCGCTGCAGGTGATGATGGTGATCTACCTGTTTTGCGCGCTGTTGCTCACGCCTTGGGCGCACCCTGCCGAGGCGCTATTGTTGAGCCCGTTGCAGGGCTGGCTGCTACTCGCTTGCTGTCTGAATACGCTGGTGGCCTATGGTGCTTTCGCTGAAGCGCTGGCACATTGGGAGGCGTCACGGGTAAGCGCGACGCTTGCGTTGACGCCGCTGGTCACGCTGACCGCCGTGGCTGCCGCCGCGTGGCTATGGCCTGATTATGTGCAGGCAGAGGAATTGAACGTGCTGGGTTACGGCGGCGCGATGCTGGTCGTAACGGGGTCGGCGCTGACCGCGCTTGGCCCTTCACTGGTCGCCGGCCTCAGAGCGCGCAAGGCAAGGCTGGCTCAGGCCTGAATTCGCTGCCCGAACAGGTCAGCGCTTGCCCAGTGCCTGTGCCTGTAGAATCCATTCCTGGCGTTGCTGTTCGCTGGCGCTATGCACCGGGGCAAATTCGCTAAGGCGTTTGGTCTTTATCCCGCAAAAGCCCAATATCGTCCGCACCATCTGCCGGTGAGCCGGCGCGCCGTAAATCCAGTGAAAGTAGCGTGGCGGCGTGTCCATGGTGACCAGCAGCTCCGCCGTCCGTCCTCGGAGCAGCTCATTGGAGGATTGCTTGCGGCCGTGAGTTTTGAACGCAAAACCGGGCGTCAGTACCCGGTCGAAAAAGCCCGTCAGTAGCGCCGGCAAGCCGCCCCACCAGACCGGATAAACGAATACCAGATGCTCGGCCCAGTGAATCTGGCGCTGGGCTTCGAGCAGGTCCGGTTCAAGTGTCTGGGTCTGATCGTAGCCATTGTGCAGAATGGGGTCGAAATCCAGCTCACCCAGCTTGAGTTCCCGCACCACATGCCCTTCACTGCGCGCAGCCTGTGCATAGGCTTCGCCCAGGGCGTGGCAGAGACTGATGGCTTTCGGCGTACCGTAAACCATCAGAATCCGTTTGCCGTTACCTTCCAGTGGCGTTGCGCCGCTTCTGGCATCAGCCATTACTGCCTGCCTCGAGCATTTTGTCCGGACGCACCCAGGCGTCGAACTCCTCATCGGTCAGATAACCCAGCGCCAACGCGGCTTCGCGCAGGGTCAGCCCCTCGGTGTAGGCTTTCTTGGCAATCTGCGCCGACTTGTCATAGCCGATATGCGGATTAAGTGCAGTAACCAGCATCAGGCCGCGCTCGAGGTGCTCAGCCATTTTTTCAGCATCCGGCTCCATGCCCGCGATGCAGTGCTCGTTGAAATTGCTGCAGCCATCGGCCAGCAAGCGGATCGACTGCAGCACATTGTGAATGATCACCGGTTTGTAGACGTTGAGTTGCAGGTGGCCCTGGCTGGCGGCAAAGCCGATGGTCACGTCGTTGCCCATGACCTGGCAGGCCAGCATCGACAAGGCCTCGCACTGGGTCGGGTTGACCTTGCCGGGCATGATCGAACTGCCGGGCTCGTTGGCGGGCAGTCTGACTTCGGCCAGCCCGGCACGCGGGCCGGAGCCCAGCAGACGCAGGTCGTTGGCGATTTTCATCAGGGTTCCGGCCAGGGTCTTCAATGCGCCGGAAAGCGCTGCAAGCGGCTCGTGACCGGCCAGTGCGGCGAACTTGTTGGGCGCAGTGACGAACGGCAGCCCGGACAGTGCAGCAAGCTCTGCTGCAATGGCCTCGGCAAAGCCTTTCGGTGAGTTGAGCCCGGTACCGACCGCAGTACCGCCCTGGGCCAGCTCATAGACGGCGGGCAGCGCAGCGCGAATGGCCTTTTCTGCGTAATCCAGTTGCGCGACGAACCCCGAAAGCTCCTGGCCAAAGGTGATAGGGGTCGCATCCATCATGTGCGTGCGCCCGGTCTTGACCAGTTTCATGTGCCGCGCAGCCTGCTCGGCCAGTCCGCTGGAAAGCTCGGCGATGGCTGGCAGCAGCTGTGCCTTGACCGCCTGAGCAGTGGCGATGTGCATGGCGGTCGGGAAGCAGTCATTGGAGCTTTGCGAGCGATTGACGTGATCGTTGGGGTGGACCGGCGATTTGCCGCCACGGCCTTGGCCAGCCAGTTCGTTGGCCCGGCCTGCGATCACTTCGTTGACGTTCATGTTGCTTTGCGTGCCACTGCCGGTCTGCCAGACCACCAGCGGGAATTGCGCGTCGTGCTGACCGTCGAGCACCTCATCGGCAGCCTGTTCGATCAGGCGGGCAATGTCGGCGGGCAGGTCGCCGTTACGGTCGTTGACGCGTGCCGCGGCTTTCTTGATCAGGGTCAGCGCGTGCAGAACGGGCAACGGCATTCGCTGGTCGCCAATCGCAAAATTGATCAGTGAGCGTTGGGTCTGCGCGCCCCAGTAGGCATCTTCGGGGACTTCGATCGGGCCAATGCTGTCGGTTTCGGTGCGGCTCACTGTTCTTACTCCTTTAAGTGCGTTGCAGGGTTAGGTGTCCATATGCCGACAGGGTTCCCGCGCAGTGCTTTTTAACCGCTGGGTGAACCGGGGGTTGAGCCAAAAGCCCAGATAAGCGCAGAATGGTCGGCCCTGGGGTAATGCCTCGTTTGCTAGATAAGGAAACTCGATGACCCGTCTTCGTGCCATTTGTACCGCGGTAGCCCTGGTCTGTGCCAGCGGCCAGGTCTTCGCCGACACCGCCAGTCACAACGCGAGCGCCGAAACGTTCCTGAAGCTTGCCAACGCCGATCGCCTGGGCGCTCCGGTCTATGCACAGGTTCAGCAGATGTTCGCCCAGCGTTTTGCTGAAACCAAGGCACCTGCATCGAAAAAAGCCCTGCTTGAAACCTATCAGGCCAAAGCCAACACGGCTCTGGACCAGGCCATTGGCTGGAACAAGCTCAAGCCTGAGATGGTCAAGCTGTACACCGCCAATTTCACTGAAAGCGAGCTGAAGGACCTGGTTGCGTTCTACCAGTCTCCGCTGGGCAAGAAAGTGATGACCAAAATGCCTGAGCTGGCTCAGCAATCGGCTCAACTGACTCAGAGCAAGCTGGAAAGCGCAGTGCCGGTCGTCAACAAGCTTCTGGCTGACATGACTGCCGAACTGGAACCTGCCAAGGCAGCCGCTCCAGCTCCTGCCAAAAAGCCCTGACAGGCGATTGCTGCCATGACCATGCAACAACGAATCGAGTCGGCGCTTGCGCTGCTGCAACCGCACCATCTGCAAGTGCTCGACGAGAGCCACATGCACAGTCGTGGTCAGCAGACCCATTACAAGGCTGTTCTGGTCAGTGATCAGTTTCAGGGCCTGAATTCGGTCAAGCGGCACCAGAAGGTTTACGCCACGCTGGGTGCCCTGATGGGCGAGTTTCATGCGCTGGCGTTGCACACCTACACGCCCGAAGAATGGTCGAAGGTCGGTGCAGCGCCTGCTTCACCGACCTGTGCTGGCGGTCACTGATCAGGCTTTTTGGCTGATTTGCGCCCTTTTACCGGGGCGATTGATCCGCTGACCTGCCTGCTGCACTCCGGTTTTTGCTAGAATCCGCACCGCGCCGCCTGGCCGGTGCGTTTTTTTGTCCGCACATTTTTACCCGGTAGGCCCTTTGCGAGGGTCGCCACTGGAGAGATACATGACTCAAGAGCCGATGACTCAGCCGATCGTCGTAGCTGCGCTATACAAGTTCGTGACCCTCAGCGATTACGTGGCATTGCGCGAGCCGCTGTTACAGGCGATGGTCGACAACGGCATCAAGGGCACGCTGTTGATCGCCGATGAAGGCATCAACGGTACGGTGTCCGGCAGCCGCGAAGGCATTGACGGCCTGATGGCCTGGTTGAAGAGCGATCCGCGTCTGATCGACATCGACCACAAGGAATCCTACTGCGACGAGCAGCCGTTCTATCGCACCAAGGTCAAGCTCAAGAAAGAGATCGTGACCCTGGGCGTAGAGGGTGTCGACCCCAACAAGAGCGTCGGTACGTACGTCGAGCCCAAGGATTGGAACGAGCTGATCACTGATCCTGAAGTGCTGTTGATCGATACCCGCAACGACTACGAAGTCTCGATTGGCACCTTTGAGGGCGCCATCGATCCGAAGACCACGTCCTTTCGCGAGTTTCCGGAGTACATCAAGGCGCATTTCGACCCGGCGGTGCACAAGAAGGTCGCCATGTTCTGCACCGGTGGCATTCGCTGCGAAAAAGCTTCCAGTTACATGCTGGGCGAAGGTTTTGAAGAGGTCTATCACCTCAAGGGCGGGATTCTCAAATACCTGGAAGAAGTCCCTGAGCAGGAAAGTCAGTGGCGCGGCGAGTGTTTCGTGTTCGACAACCGGGTCACGGTGCGCCACGACCTGACCGAAGGCGACTACGACCAGTGCCATGCCTGCCGTACGCCGATCAGTGCCGAGGATCGCGCCAGCGAGCATTACTCACCGGGTGTCAGCTGCCCGCATTGTTGGGATTCGCTGAGCGAGAAGACTCGCCGCAGCGCCATCGACCGGCAAAAACAGATCGAACTGGCCAAGGCACGTAACCAGCCCCATCCGATTGGTCGTAACTATCGTCTACCCTCCGAGGCCTGAGCCATGTCTGCCCGCCTGATCTATGTCATGGACCCTATGTGTTCGTGGTGCTGGGGCTTCGCTCCGGTTGCCGACGCATTGGTGCAACAGGCTCGGGCGGCGGGTGTGCCGCTGCATCTGGTCATGGGCGGTCTGCGCTCTGAGGGTGCAGCGCTGGAACCGGCCAAGCGTCGTTACATTCTTGAGCATTGGCAGGCGGTCGAAGAGGCCACCGGCCAGCCGTTTCTTCGCGACGGTGCGCTGCCGGAAGGGTTTGTCTACGACACCACGCCTGCCTGTCTGGCCGTCACTGCGGCGCGGCAGTTGGACCCGGACCGCGCCTGGGAACTGGTCGGGCTGATTCAACGGGCTTTCTACAGCGAAGGTCGTGACGTAACACGTCCTTCATTGCTGGCCGAACTGGCCGAGCAGGCGGGGCTGTCGCGTCAGGCATTTGCCGATGAATTCGAGAGTAAGGAGCGGCAAGCTGCAACGGCCGCTGATTTCGCCTGGGCGCAGGATCTGGGCATCGCCGGCTTTCCGACTCTGCTTGCCGAGCGCAACGGCCAGCTGGCGCTGTTGACCAACGGTTATCAGCCGTTGAGCAGCCTTTCGCCCTTGCTGGGTCGATGGCTGGAGCGTGCAGCCAGTGCGTGATGAATCGCCCGAGGCCGCCCGACAGTCGCACGCCCCGCATGGCGATGCGTTGAGTTGGGCCGAGATCCGTCGTCTTGCATTGCGGCACAAAAAAGCCCTGTGGCTGGCCAATGGTGTCGCGGTTCTGGCGACGCTGTGCAGCGTGCCGATCCCGTTGTTGCTGCCGTTGCTGGTTGACGAAGTGTTGTTGGGGCGCGGCGATGCGGCACTGAAAGTCATGAATCACTTGCTGCCTGATGGCCTGCAAAAGGCTGCGGGCTACATCGGCCTGATGCTCTTGCTGACCCTGGTGTTGCGTGTCGGGGCGCTGGTGTTCAACGTTCTGCAGGCGCGGCTGTTTGCCGGGCTGGCCAAGGACATCGTCTACCGTATCCGGCTACGTCTGATCGAACGGCTCAAGCGTATTTCCCTGCGTGAATACGAAAGCCTGGGCAGCGGCACGGTGACCACGCATCTGGTGACCGACCTGGACACGCTGGACAAGTTTGTCGGCGAAACCCTCAGTCGGCTGCTGGTAGCCACGCTGACCCTGGCAGGCACGGCGGGCATTCTGATGTGGATGCACTGGAAGCTGGCGCTGCTGATCATGCTGTTCAACCCGCTGGTGATTCTGCTCACGGTGAAGCTGGGCAAGCGCGTCAAGCACCTCAAAAAGCTGGAGAACGACAGCACGTCGCGTTTTACCCAGGCGTTGAGCGAAACGCTCGATGCAATTCAGGAAGTCAGGGCGGGTAATCGACAGGGTTTCTTCCTTGGCCGCCTGGGCGTGCGGGCGCAGGAAGTGCGGGATTACGCCATCAATTCGCAATGGAAAAGCGACGCATCGGGGCGTGCCAGCGGGCTGCTGTTCCAGTTCGGTATCGATATCTTTCGCGCCGCAGCGATGCTCACGGTGCTGTTCTCGGACCTGTCGATCGGGCAGATGCTCGCAGTGTTCAGCTACCTGTGGTTCATGATGACGCCGGTGGAGCAACTGTTGAATCTGCAATATGCCTACTACGCGGCGGGTGGTGCTCTGACGCGCATCAACGAGCTGCTGGCGCGTGCCGACGAGCCGCAATATGCCGGCGGTACTGATCCATTCGAAGGTAAGGAAACCGTAGGGGTCGAAGTGCGTGGCCTGACTTTCGGCTATGGCGAAGACCTGGTGCTGGACCAGCTGAACCTGAGCATCGCGCCGGGTGAAAAAGTCGCTATCGTCGGGGCCAGTGGTGGTGGCAAGAGCACCTTGGTGCAGTTGCTGCTGGGCCTGTATACGGCCCGCACCGGAGTGATCCGTTTTGGCGGCGTCAGTCAGCAGGATATCGGTCTGGACACGGTGCGTGAGAACGTTGCCGTGGTGCTGCAGCATCCCGCCCTGTTCAACGACACGGTGCGTGCCAACCTGACCATGGGTCGTGACTGCAGCGACGAAGCCTGCTGGCGTGCGCTGGAAGTTGCGCAACTGGAGTCAGCCATTCGCGATCTGCCGCAAGGGCTGGACAGCGTGGTAGGGCGCTCCGGGGTCAGAATGTCGGGTGGGCAGCGTCAGCGCATGGCCATCGCGCGCATGGTGTTGTCCGACCCCAAAGTGGTTATTCTCGATGAAGCGACCTCGGCGCTGGATGCGGCTACCGAGTACAACCTGCATCAGGCCCTCGCCCGTTTTCTGCGTAGCCGCACAACGCTGATCATCGCTCACCGCTTGTCGGCCGTGAAGCAGGCTGACCGGGTTCTGGTGTTTGATGGCGGGCGGATTGTCGAAGACGGTGGACATCAACAGTTGATTGCCGATGGAGGTCTTTACGCAAAGTTGTACGGACACTTGCAACAAATCTGATGTGCGATGCTTCGATCAGCGCACAGGTTGGCTCGATTGCGGGAGAATCACCTGCCATCATTCACGAATCTAGCCTAGTCTCTGCGCTAGACGTTTATTCAGGCATGTGGTGAGGTGAAACCCATGAAACAACCATGGACCTTCTCCAAGCCCCGTCTGTTGGGCATCGTATGGCCATTCATTGCCGTCGCGCTGTTTCAGGCGTTGCTGGGGTGTGTCAGCCTCTACACCATGTCTGCGGTGCGCAGCTATGTGGCGGGCGAGAGTCTCTGGTCCAAGGGCCAGAAAGATGCCATCCATTACCTGAGCCTATACGCCATCACGCATGATGAGCGTGACTATCTGAAGTATCAGAACGCCTTTTCCGTCCCTCAGGGTGGCCACGCCTTGCGCAAGGCGCTCGATCAGCCCATTCCGTCCATGGCAGATGCCAGGGCCGGGATCATCCAGGGCGGCAATCACCCCGATGACGCTAATGGCATCATCTGGATGTACCTGAACTTCCATAACTTCAGTTTCATGAAGCAGGCCATTCACTTTTGGGAGGTGGGTGATGGCTACCTCATGCAACTCAATGAGCTTGCCCGGCATATTCACGACCGGGTCGGTGAGGGCGGCGTATCTGCCGCCGAGGTCAATCAGTGGCGAGTGCAGATCAATGTCATCAATGAAGGGGTAACGCCCGCAGCACGGGCGTTCAGTGATGCGCTGGGCGAGGGGTCCAGGTTTATCCTCAACCTGCTGATTGCGGTCAATCTGGTCACCGCCGTTTTACTGATTCTTCTGGCGCTGCTGCGTGTGCGTCGTCTGATTGTCCAGCGGCGCGTGTTTGCTGATGCCCTGCAACTTGAGAAAGAGCGCGCCCAGACTACCCTGGAGTCCATCGGCGACGGGGTGATCACCATCGACGTGGCCGGGGCCATTGTCTATATGAACCCTGCAGCCGAGGGCCTGACGCACTGGAAAAGCACCCAGGCCAGCGGGCTCCCGCTGACAGCGCTGTTCAATCTGCTGGATGAAAACGATCAGAAGGACACGTCGACGCTGGTCGAGCAGATCGTTACCGGCAATCTCAAGGGCGGCAGCGCCAACAGCAAGCTTATCCAGCGGCTGGATGGCAGTACGGTCTCGGTAGCGCTGGTCGGTACGCCGATCTACAACGAAGGCGTGGTCAGTGGGGCGGTGCTGGTGCTGCATGACATGACACAGGAGCATCAGTACATCGCCGATCTGTCATGGCAGGCCGCTCATGATCCGCTGACCGGGCTGGTCAATCGCAGTGAATTCGAGCACCGCCTGCAGCGGGTACTGGATACTGTTGACGGTCAGGCAGGCAGCCATTGCCTGATGTTTCTTGACCTTGACCAGTTCAAGCTGGTCAATGACACCGGTGGTCATGCGGCGGGCGATGAGCTGCTGCGCCAGCTTTGCCGGGCACTGCCGCAGGGCTTGCGTGACGGTGACACACTGGCCCGGCTGGGAGGCGACGAGTTCGGCGTGTTGCTGGTCGATTGCCCCGCCGACATGGCCCTCGATATAGCCGAGGCGCTGCGCGAGATCGTGCAGACCCTGCATTTCATGTGGAAAGGTCGGCCATTCATGACTACCGTAAGTATTGGTCTGGTGCAGCTTGGCGATACACCCGCCACGCTTGAGGGGTCGTTGTCTGCTGCCGACATGGCCTGTTATATGGCCAAGGAGAGGGGCCGCAACCGGGTTCAGGTCTACAGTGTTGATGACCTGACCCTGTCGATGCGTTTCGGCGAGATGGCCTGGATACAGCGTCTGCACATGGCAATGGATGAAAATCGCTTTTGCCTTTATGCGCAGGAAATCGCGTCGATCAAAGGTGAAGGCGACGAGGTGCGGCACATTGAAATTCTTCTGCGCCTGCGTGACGAGTCCGGACGAATGGTGGTTCCGGACAACTTTATCCCGGCTGCCGAGCGCTACGGCCTTATGACTACGCTGGATCGCTGGGTGGTGCACAATGTCTTCAAAGTGATCGCCCAATGCCAGAGTGATGATCGGCATCAGGTGCCACAGGCGCTATGTGCTATAAATTTATCCGGTTCAAGTATCGGAGATGATACGTTCCTCGAATACCTGAAGCAGCAGTTCAAGGCGTTTGCCGTATCGCCTGGAATGATCTGTTTCGAGATCACTGAAACCAGTGCCATTGCAGACCTGGACAGCGCAATTCGCTTTATCAACGAGTTGAAAGGGCTGGGCTGTCAGTTTTCCCTTGATGACTTCTGTTCGGGCATGTCGTCCTTTGCCTATCTCAAACACTTGCCTGTGGATTATCTGAAGATCGATGGCAGTTTTGTAAAGGACATGCTCGACAATCCGATCAACAAGGCTATGGTCGAGGTCATCAACAATATTGGTCATGTGATGGGCAAGCGCACCATTGCCGAGTACGTAGAAACGCCGCAGATAGAGTTTGCGTTGCAGGAAATGGGCGTGGATTTTGCACAAGGGTATCTGATAGCACGCCCTGAATTGTTCACTTGCGAGAGTCTTTACATTCAGCCCGTACGGCCTGACCCCCTGATGTTCGGCGCGCCAGGAACGCTACGTTAATCAGTTGAAACCCTATAAGGAGATACCCAGTGATCGACACTTTCGAGAGAACCGGTCCGCTCATGGAAGCCAGCAGTTATCCAGCCTGGGCGCAGCAGTTGATCAAGGATTGCAGCGCTGCAAAGGCACGGGTGGTCGAGCACGAGTTGTACCAGCAGATGCGTGATGCAAAGCTGAGCCCGCAGATCATGCGCCATTACCTGATCGGCGGTTGGCCGGTTGTCGAGCAGTTCGCGGTGTACATGGCCAAGAACCTCACCAAGACCCGCTTTGGTCGTCATCCCGGCGAAGACATGGCGCGCCGCTGGCTGATGCGCAATATTCGCGTCGAACTCAATCATGCCGACTACTGGGTGAACTGGTGTGCGGCGCACGACGTGACGCTTGAAGATCTCCACGATCAACGAGTTGCGCCTGAGCTGCATGCACTGAGCCACTGGTGTTGGCAGACCAGCTCTTCGGATTCACTGGCTGTTGCGATGGCGGCCACCAACTATGCCATTGAAGGGGCGACGGGCGAGTGGTCGGCAGTGGTCTGCTCCAATGGGGTCTACGCCGAAGCATTCCCTGAAGAAACCCGCAAGAAAGCCATGAAGTGGCTCAAGATGCATGCACAGTACGACGACGCGCACCCTTGGGAGGCGCTCGAGATCATTTGCACACTGGTGGGTAACAAGCCGAGCCTGCAGCTGCAGGCCGAGCTGCGTCAGGCTGTTACCAAGAGCTACGATTACATGCATTTGTTCCTTGAACGCTGCATGCAGCTGGACAAGGTCAAGCCTGCGCGTGGGCGTGTTGCCGCGCTGGAAGTGTAGAGGCAGGGCGAGAGAGGCAGAAAAAGTGCTAGCTGGCCATGGCGAGTCGGTTGCGACCTTCGCGCTTGGCGACATACAGAGCGTTGTCTGCCCTGCGCAGCAGGCTGTCGGCGGTTTCTGCCGGCAGCAGTGTCGAGCATCCCAGGCTGACAGTCATGGTCAGTGCCGGGTCTAGCTCGCGAAACTCGAGGTTCCGCACGGCCTGGCGCAGGCGTTCGCCGATCAGTTCAGCCGAGCTGGCTCCGGTGTTGGAAAGAATCACCACGAACTCTTCGCCGCCGTAGCGGAACACACGATCAATATTGCGCAGTTGCGCTTTCAGGCTTTGCGCAACGGTTTTCAGTACATCATCGCCAGTATGATGGCCGTACTCGTCGTTCACTTTCTTGAAATGATCGATATCCAGCATCAGCAATGAAAGCGGTTGCTTGTGACGACGCGATATCTCTATCTCGCGAGCCAGGCCCTGATCCATTGCGATACGGTTACCGGTACTGGTCAAAGGGTCGCGCAACGCCGTCTGTGTCGCAATGCGATACAGCAGGGCGTTCAGCAGCGGGTACACCAGACAGACCAGCAGCGATTCAAGGTCGCTCAGCTGCCGGGTATCAAATGGCTTGGCGCCTTGAAACTCCAGCTCACCGATGCACTTGCCCTCGTGACGCAGGTGAAAAGTGGCGCTGTCGGATGACATCTCGCCCAGACGCAGATTCAGGTCACTTTCGATATGTCGATAGGCCAGACCACTCAATGGCAGGAACCGTTGCACACCCTGAAAAAACAGGGTCAGTATCCGCTCGGCTTCCAGGCTGGTCTGCAATTGTCGCCCAAGCTGATAAACCAGCTCGTGCAGTGACGGGGGTGGAAGTATGGCGTCGGGTCGATTTCGAAAACCCAGGCGTTGCAGTTCAGCCGTATCGAAATCGATTGCATGGGTCTGGGTAGGAAAATTCATCTCTTCGCTCCTCAGCACATATTGCTGGCTTGGCTGGGTTAGAGGGGATGTCGTGCCATTCGGTTCATTTTTGCCCGGACTTATTAAAATCAGTGGTTTAGCTGACGCCATCTCTCTGACAGTGAGGGCGAGTCGGCAATTCCTTGACTTAAAATGCCGCTAAAAACGCCTGCCGTGACAGTTTTCCGTCACGGCAATGTCTGGTTATTTTTGCTCACTGAGCATTCAGCGCCTGCCCGTTTATGCCCTTACTGTCCGGCCCCATCAAGTACAGGTAGACCGGCATGATGTCTTCGGGCGCGGGATTATTCTGCGGGTTTTCGTCAGGGTAGGCCTGCGCACGCATGCCGGTGCGGGTAGCACCCGGGTTGATGCTGTTGGCTCGCACGCTGGTAACGCCTTCAAGCTCGTCGGCGAGGGTTTGCATCAGGCCTTCGGTAGCAAATTTCGACACCCCGTACGCGCCCCATTGTGCGCGACCCTTGCGGCCCACGCTGCTGGAGGTGAAGGCTATCGATGCATCCGTTGAACGCTGAAGCAGCGGCAGCAGTGCCTGGGTGAGCATGAAGGTGGCATTGACGTTGACGTGCATGACCTGCATGAAGTCTTCGCCTGGCAGGTGTTCCACTGAAGTGCGCGGGCCGATGATCGAGGCGTTGTGCAGCAGCCCGTCAAGACGGCCGACTTTGCGCTCGATCATGGTCGCCAGGTCGTGATACTGCGCGGGGTCGGTGCTTTCCAGGTCGAAGGGTATGACCAACGGCAGCAGATGACCTGCTGCCTGTATCTCGTCATGGACCTGAGCCAGGCTGGCTTCAGTCCTGCCCAGCAGCAGAACAGTCGCGCCGTGGGCTGCGTAGGTTTTTGCGGCTGCAGCACCGATGCCGCGAGCGGCACCGGTGACTAGAATGATCCGGCCCTTGAGCAGTTCCGGGTGCGCGGAGTAGTCAAACATGTAAAAACCTCGTTCAGCAGCTGCACAGTGCGTTATCCAGCACCTTGCGCAGTTCCAGCGGATGATCGACCACCACGTCGGCACCCCAGTGATCGGGGTTGTCGTCGGGGTGGATATAGCCGTAGCGCACGGCAGCGGTCTTGGTGCCTGCGTCGCGACCGGACTCTATGTCGCGCAGATCGTCGCCTACGAACAGGACGCTGGCCGGGTCGAGGTCGAGCATCTTGCAGGCCAGAATCATCGGCTCGGGGTGCGGCTTGCTGTGCGTGACATGGTCAGGGCAGATCAATACGGCGGAGCGTTCGGCCAGGCCGAGTTGTTCCATGATCGGCTGAGCAAAGCGCACCGGCTTGTTTGTCACCACACCCCAGATCAGGCCGGCCTTCTCGATGTCGGCCAGCAACTCGGCCATGCCATCGAACAGCTTGCTGTGGACGGCGCAGTCACGCTGATAGCGCTCCAGAAACTCGAGGCGCAATGCTTCGAATTGCGGCGCTTGCGGCGACATTGCGAAGGCCGCTGCCACCATGGCCCTGGCACCCCCTGAAACTTCATCGCGGATCAGTTTTTCCGGTACCGGGGGAAGGCCGCGGTCAGCCAGCATCGCCTGAGCAATGGCGATGAAGTCCGGTGCGGTGTCGAGCAGGGTGCCGTCCATGTCGAATAAAACCGCTCTCAAACGCATCTCTCACGCCTCCCGCAGGGTCTGGATCATGTAGTTGACGTCGACGTCGGAGGCCAGCTTGTAATGCTTGGTCAGCGGGTTGTAGGTCAGGCCGATGATGTCCTTGACCTGCAAGCCTGCATCGCGGCTCCAGGCACCCAGCTCGGAAGGGCGGATGAATTTTTTGAAGTCGTGAGTCCCGCGCGGCAGCAGGTTGAGGATGTACTCGGCACCGACCACGGCGAACAGATAAGCTTTCGGGTTGCGGTTGATGGTCGAGAAAAACACCTGACCGCCCGGCTTGACCATGCGGTAGCAGGCACGGATCACCGACGATGGGTCCGGTACGTGCTCAAGCATTTCCAGGCACGTCACCACATCGAATTGCTCGGGCATCTCTTCGGCCATGTCCTCGGCGGTAATCTGCCGATATTCGACGCTGACGCCTGATTCAAGCTGATGCAGCTGTGCAACGGCCAGCGGCGCTTCGCCCATGTCGATGCCGGTGACTGTTGCGCCGCGCAGGGCCATCGCCTCACTCAGAATGCCGCCGCCGCAGCCGACGTCCAGTACTTTCTTGCCTGCCAGACCGACACGCTCGTCGATCCAGTTGACGCGCAGCGGGTTGATGTCATGCAGCGGTTTGAATTCGCTTTCGCGGTCCCACCAGCGATGGGCCAGGGCCTCGAATTTAGCGATTTCTGCGCGGTCGACGTTGCTCATGGGTGTCCCTCTTGAACTCAAAATTCTTTTTCATCAGTCAGGCTTATAGATAAGCCTGACTGGCATGTGTTCGGTCCGAATCGAATTATTCGGCTTTACCGGAAATACGCTTGCCCCACGCAATCGCGTTGTCGCGCAGTGCGGGTTCATCCATGCGGGTCAGCCGGCGAGCGTCGAGCAATTGCTTGCCGGCCACCCAGACATGGCTCACGCAATCGCGGCCAGTGGCATATATAAGCTGCGATACCGGGTCGTAAATCGGTTGCTGGGCAAGGCCCGACAGGTCGAAAGCGACCATGTCCGCAGCCTTGCCAATCTCCAGCGAGCCGGTCTCGGCCTGAATGCCCAGTGCGCGGGCACCGTTGAGGGTCGCCATGCGTAGCGCGCGGTGGGCATCCAGCGCCGTGGCCGAGCCAGCGACAGCCTTGGCCAGCAAGGCCGCGGTGCGGGTTTCGCCGAGCAGGTCCAGGTCATTGTTGCTGGCCGCGCCATCGGTACCCACTGCAACGTTCACACCGGCCTGCCACAATCGCTCGACCGGGCAGAAACCGCTGGCCAGCTTGAGGTTGGATTCGGGGCAATGAATGACGTTGGTATTGCTTTCCACCAGCAATGCCAGATCCTCATCGTTGATCTGCGTCATGTGCACGGCCTGGAAGCGCGGGCCGAGCATGCCCAGGCGATTCAAGCGGGCGAGAGGGCGCTCCTGGCGCTGTTCGACAGCCTGCTCGACTTCGAATGCGGTCTCGTGGACATGCATCTGAATCATGGCGTCCAGTTCATCGGCGATAACCCGGACCTTTTCGAGGTTTTCATCACCCACGGTATAAGGCGCATGCGGGCCAAAGGCGATCTTGATGCGTGGATGATGAGCAAGGTCGTTGAACAGCTCGATACCGTTGTGCAGTGCTTCATCGGTGGTGTGAGCCCCCGGAATCGGGAAATCCAGCACCGGAACGGTGATCTGTGCGCGCATGCCGCTGGCGTGGACGCGCTCGGCAGCTACCTTGGGGTAGAAATACATGTCGGAGAAGCAGGTGATGCCGCCCTTGAGCTGCTCGGCGATGGCCAGGTCGGTGCCATCGTGGACGAAGTCTTCGTTGACCCATTTGCCTTCGGCAGGCCAGATATGGTCCTGCAGCCAGGTCATCAGTGGCAGGTCATCGGCCAGTCCGCGAAACAGCGTCATGGCTGCATGACCGTGGGCGTTGATCAGGCCGGGGCTGAGTAGCATGCCGGGAAGCTCCTGCATCTGCACTGCATTCTGCCTTAATGCCTCGGCCCGTGGGCCTATATAGACGATACAGCCATCGCGCACGCCGATGCCGTGGTCCTTGAGCACCACGCCTGCGGGCTCGACCGGCACCAGCCAGGCGGGCAGGAGCAAAAGGTCGAGCGGTGCTGTAGCGTTCGGCATGAGAAGGTTTCCATCGTTTATTACGTTGATGGCGAAGTATACCCGAGCGTCTTCGCAGGCGGCTCGCTATAATCAGCGGCTTTTGATGCTGGGTTTCGGATGTTCAAGATGGAGTTGGCGATGCGCGATCGACTGTTGGCTGCAGAGAAAGTTAAGGCCATCGATTGGCGAGACGACGCTCTGTACCTGCTGGACCAGCGGGTACTGCCGTTCGAGGAAGTCTGGCACCGCTATACCACCGCCGAGGGAGTCGCCGAGGCGATTCGCACGATGGTCGTGCGCGGGGCACCGGCTATCGGTATCAGTGCCGCCTACGGCGCGGTGCTGGGCGCACGTGCGCGCATTGCCGAAGGCGAAGACTGGCATCCGGCGCTGGAAGAAGACATGCAGTTGCTGGCCGACTCACGCCCGACTGCCGTGAATCTGTTCTGGGCATTGAACCGGATGCGTGATCGTCTGATGCGTGTCAAGGACGGCGACGATCCGCTCGTGGCCCTTGAGGCAGAAGCCGTGGCGATTCACCTGAGTGATCGCGAGGCCAACCTGACCATGGCGCAACTGGGCGCCGACCTGATCCGCAGGCATCAGGGCAATCTGCAGACGGTGCTCACCCACTGCAATACCGGAGCGCTGGCCACCGGTGGTTTCGGGACTGCGCTGGGCGTGATCCGCGCGGCGCATCTGGAAGGCATGATCGAGCGGGTCTATGCCGATGAAACCCGGCCCTGGCTGCAGGGTTCGCGGCTTACCGCCTGGGAGCTGGCCAACGAAGGCATTCCGGTCACCTTGAATGCAGACTCTGCCGCTGCGCACCTGATGCGTACCAAGGGCATTACCTGGGTCATCGTCGGGGCCGACCGCATCACCGCCAATGGTGACGTGGCGAACAAGATCGGCACCTATCAGCTTGCCGTAGCCGCGATGCACCACGGGGTGCGCTTCATGGTGGTGGCACCGAGTTCGACCATCGACATGGAAATGGCCAGCGGCGACGACATCATCATTGAAGAGCGCGACGGTCGTGAGCTGCTTGAAGTGGGCGGTCAGCGGGTCGGCGCGGATGTCGAGGCCTTCAATCCGGTGTTCGATGTGACACCGGCAGACCTGATCGATGCCATTGTGACCGAGAAGGGCATTGTCGAGCGTCCCGATACCGCGCGCATGGCGCAATTGATGAGTCGTAAACACCTTCACTGATGCGCACAGGCTCGGGCCGTTGCCGCTGTGCAATGCGGCTGGGCGGGCCTGTAAGCGTTTCTCAGGCGTCTTGCACGCCGGTGGCTCGTTTTCAGCGCCTGCAAAGGATGTGAGCACCTCGGCGATTGTGGTAATATCCGGCGGTTATCGGGGACACTGATTGTAGTCGCCCACGCTGCGTAGATTCATGGCATAACTCGTTGATTTGTCGTAAGTCGCTGCCCTGCACATGCTGGCAGCGGCGAGCTTCGTATACCCCGAACGGGTTTGCGAGGTTTCACCAGAAAAAGGAATCAGGCTTCTCATGGGCGAACTGGCCAAAGAAATCCTCCCGGTCAATATCGAAGACGAGCTGAAGCAGTCCTACCTCGACTACGCGATGAGCGTAATCGTCGGTCGGGCACTGCCCGATGCACGCGACGGCTTGAAGCCCGTGCACCGGCGCGTGTTGTTCGCAATGAGCGAGCTGGGTAACGACTGGAACAAGCCGTACAAGAAATCCGCCCGTGTGGTTGGTGACGTGATCGGTAAGTATCACCCGCACGGCGATACAGCCGTGTACGACACCATCGTTCGTATGGCTCAGCCATTCTCGCTGCGCTATCTGCTGGTAGACGGTCAGGGCAACTTCGGTTCGGTCGACGGCGATAACGCTGCGGCCATGCGATACACCGAAGTGCGCATGACCAAGCTGGCGCACGAGCTGCTGGCCGACCTGCACAAGGAAACCGTGGACTGGGTGCCGAACTACGACGGCACCGAAATGATCCCCGCGGTCATGCCGACCCGTATTCCCAACCTGCTGGTCAACGGCTCCAGCGGTATTGCTGTGGGCATGGCGACCAACATTCCGCCGCACAACCTCGGTGAAGTCATCGACGGTTGCCTGGCACTGATCGACAACCCAGAGTTGACGGTCGACGAACTGATGCAGTACATCCCCGGCCCGGATTTCCCTACAGCGGCGATCATCAACGGCCGTGCGGGCATCATCGAAGCCTATCGCACGGGTCGTGGACGCATTTACATGCGTGCCCGCTCCATCGTCGAAGACATCGACAAGGTTGGCGGTCGTCAGCAGATCGTCATCACCGAGCTGCCTTACCAGCTGAACAAGGCACGTCTGATCGAGAAGATCGCCGAGCTGGTCAAGGAAAAGAAACTCGAAGGCATTACCGAGCTGCGCGACGAGTCCGACAAGGACGGTATGCGCGTGGTTATCGAGCTGCGTCGTGGCGAAGTGCCGGAGGTTGTTCTCAACAATCTTTATGCCCAGACCCAGCTGCAAAGCGTTTTCGGTATCAACATCGTTGCCCTGATTGACGGCCGTCCACGCATCCTGAACCTCAAGGACCTGCTGGAAGCCTTTGTTCGTCACCGTCGCGAAGTGGTTACCCGCCGTACCGTATTCGAACTGCGCAAGGCCCGCGAGCGTGGCCATATCCTTGAAGGCCAGGCTGTTGCGCTGTCCAACATCGACCCGGTCATCGCCCTCATCAAGGCCTCTCCGACACCTGCAGAAGCCAAGGAAGCGCTGATCAAGACGCCTTGGGAATCGAGCGCAGTGGTCGAAATGGTCGAGCGTGCCGGTGCCGATTCGTGCCGCCCCGAGAACCTCGATCCGCAATACGGCCTGCGTGAAGGCAAGTATTTCCTGTCGCCGGAACAGGCTCAGGCCATTCTGGAGCTGCGTCTGCATCGCCTGACCGGCCTGGAACACGAGAAGCTGCTGGGCGAGTACCAGGAAATCCTCAACCAGATCGGCGAGCTGATCCGCATCCTCAACAGCGCAACGCGCCTGATGGAAGTGATCCGCGAAGAGCTGGAAGTGATCCGCTCCGAGTACGGCGACGCCCGTCGTACCGAAATTCTCGATGCACGTCTGGACCTGACCCTGGGTGACCTGATCACCGAAGAAGAGCGCGTGGTCACCATCTCCCATGGCGGCTATGCCAAGACCCAGCCATTGGCGGTCTATCAGGCTCAGCGTCGTGGCGGCAAGGGCAAGTCGGCCACCGGCATCAAGGATGAGGACTACATTGCTCACCTGCTGGTCGCCAACAGCCACACCACGCTGCTGATGTTCTCCAGCAAGGGCAAGGTGTACTGGCTCAAGACCTACGAGATCCCGGAGGCCTCCCGCGCTGCCCGTGGTCGTCCGTTGGTCAACCTGTTGCCGCTGAGCGACGGCGAATACATCACCACCATGCTGCCGGTCGACCTCGAAGCGATGCGCAAGCGTGCCGACGAAGAAGGCGAAGCCCTTGAAGGCGAGCTGGACGACGCGGAAAACAGCAGCGAGACCGAAGAAGAGCGCAAGGCCCGTATCAAGGCTGCCGACAAGAAGAAGGCTCCGTTCATCTTCATGTCCACCGCCAACGGTACTGTCAAGAAGACCCCGCTGGTTGCATTCAGCCGTCAGCGCAGCTCGGGCCTTATCGCCCTTGAGCTGGACGAGGGCGACATCCTGATCTCTGCGGCCATTACCGATGGCGAGCAGGAAATCATGCTGTTCTCCGACGGTGGCAAGGTGACCCGTTTCAAGGAATCCGACGTGCGCGCCATGGGCCGTACCGCTCGCGGTGTTCGTGGCATGCGTCTGCCAGAAGGGCAAAAGCTGATTTCGATGCTGATCCCGGAAGAAGGCAGCCAGATTCTGACTGCTTCCGAGCGCGGCTACGGCAAGCGTACGGCCATTTCCGAGTTCCCTGAGTACAAGCGTGGCGGTCAGGGCGTCATCGCCATGGTCAGCAACGAGCGTAACGGCCGTCTGGTCGGCGCGGTTCAGGTGCTTGATGGCGAAGAAATCATGCTGATTTCCGATCAGGGCACGCTGGTGCGTACCCGGGTCGGCGAAGTGTCCAGTCTGGGCCGTAACACCCAGGGCGTTACCCTGATCAAGCTGGCCAGCGACGAGAAGCTGGTCGGTCTGGAGCGTGTTCAGGAGCCGTCGGAAGTCGAAGGCGAAGAGCTTGAAGGCGAAGAGGTTATCGACGGCGTGATCGTCGATGCCGCTGAAGCTGAAGTGGACGATGCCGGTGAAGACCTGCAGGCGGACGCTGCGCCAGATGAAGACGAACCGCAGAACTGAGCTGTAACGTAAATCAGGTAAGGGCTGGCTCGTCTGTGAGTGCATGTGCATTCCAGGCAAGTCCAGCCCTTGCAACATTCGGCCAGCCCTGCAGCCGGATCAGAATTTCAGCAAGGAGCTGCCAGTCGCTGCGGCGTCTGTCTGCTCGTGGCAAGCAACCAGAAACAAGCGCGTACAGACCCAACGTATTTGACGAGAGTGGATATGAGCAAGCGAGCCTTTAACTTCTGCGCAGGTCCTGCTGCGCTTCCTGAAGCTGTTCTGCTGCGTGCCCAGGCGGAACTCCTCGACTGGCACGGCAAAGGCCTTTCCGTCATGGAAATGAGCCACCGCAGTGACGAGTTCGTCTCCATTGCCACCAAGGCCGAGCAGGATCTGCGCGATCTGCTGTCCATCCCCTCCAATTACAAAGTGCTGTTCCTGCAAGGCGGCGCGAGCCAGCAGTTCGCCCAGATTGCGCTGAACCTGCTGCCGGAAAACGGCAAGGCCGACTACATCGATACCGGCATCTGGTCGCAGAAGGCTATCGACGAGGCATCGCGCTATGGCACGGTCAACGTCGCCGCCAGCGCCAAGCCTTACGATTACTTTGCCATTCCCGGTCAGAACGAGTGGAAGCTGTCCAAGGATGCTGCCTACGTTCACTACGCGCCAAACGAAACCATTGGTGGTCTGGAATTCAACTGGATTCCCGAAACCGGCGACGTGCCGCTGGTTGCCGACATGTCTTCGGACATCCTCTCGCGCCCGGTGGACATCTCGCGTTTCGGCATGATCTACGCTGGCGCCCAGAAGAACATCGGCCCCAGCGGCATCGTGGTGGTGATCATTCGCGAAGACCTGCTGGGTCGCGCGCGCTCGCTGTGCCCGACCATGCTCGACTACAAGGTCGCTGCCGACAACGGCTCGATGTACAACACGCCGCCGACTCTCGCCTGGTACCTGTCGGGGCTGGTCTTCGAATGGCTCAAGGAGCAGGGCGGTGTCGAGGCAATCGGCAAGCGCAACGAAATCAAACAGCGCACGCTGTATGACTTTATCGACGCCAGCGAGCTGTACAGCAACCCGATCAACAAGCCCGATCGTTCGTGGATGAACGTGCCGTTCCGTCTGGCTGACGATCGTCTCGACAAGCCGTTCCTGGCCGGTGCCGACGCAAACGGTCTGCTCAACCTCAAGGGCCATCGCTCGGTGGGCGGCATGCGTGCATCCATCTACAACGCAATCGATATCAACGCCATCAACGCGTTGGTGGCCTACATGAAAGACTTCGAGAAGGAGCACGGCTGATGTCCGAGCAAGAACTCAAGGCGCTTCGCGTCCGTATCGACAGCCTCGATGAGAAAGTTCTGGAGCTGATCAGCGAGCGTGCCCGCTGTGCCCAGGAAGTGGCCAGGGTCAAGATGTCCTCGCTGGCTGAAGGCGAAGTGCCTGTGTTCTATCGCCCGGAGCGCGAAGCTGCAGTGCTTCGGCGAGTCATGGAACGCAATCGCGGGCCATTGAGCAACGAAGAGATGGCGCGGCTGTTCCGCGAAATCATGTCTTCCTGCCTCGCGCTTGAACAGCCGCTCAAGGTCGCCTATCTCGGCCCTGAGGGTACGTTTACCCAGGCCGCCGCGATGAAGCATTTCGGGCATGCAGTCATCAGTCTGCCGATGGCTGCGATTGACGAAGTGTTTCGTGAAGTGGTTGCCGGTGCCGTGAATTTTGGCGTGGTCCCGGTGGAAAACTCCACCGAAGGCGCGGTCAACCACACGCTCGACAGCTTTCTTGAACACGACATGGTCATCTGTGGCGAAGTCGAGCTGCGTATCCACCACCATTTGCTGGTGGGCGAAAGCACCAAGACGCAAAGCATCACGCGCATCTATTCCCACGCTCAGTCGCTGGCCCAGTGCCGCAAATGGCTGGATGCCCATTACCCGAATGTCGAGCGCGTCGCCGTTGCCAGCAACGCCGAAGCCGCCAAGCGGGTCAAGGGCGAGTGGAACTCGGCGGCCATCGCTGGCGATATGGCAGCAGGTCTGTATGGTCTGACGCGTCTTGCAGAAAAGATCGAAGATCGCCCGGACAACTCCACGCGCTTCCTCATCATCGGCAATCAGGAAGTGCCGCCGACCGGCGATGACAAGACCTCGATCATTGTGTCGATGAGCAACAAGCCGGGTGCGCTGCACGAGCTGCTGGTGCCGTTTCACGAGAGCGGTCTGGACCTGACACGCATCGAAACCCGCCCGTCGCGCAGTGGCAAGTGGACCTACGTGTTTTTCATCGACTTCGTCGGCCATCACCAGGACCCGCTGGTCAAGGCCGTGCTGGAAAAAATCAGCAGTGAAGCCGTTGCCTTGAAGGTGCTGGGTTCCTACCCGAAAGCGGTTCTTTGAGGGCGTTGTACATGATCCGTTTGTTTGTTGTCTTGTCGGGCTGTCAGGTGTGTTCGCGTGGTTGATGTAATTTCGGAACAAGCGGCCCGGCCATTGATCGGTCGTCTGGTGGTCGTGGGGCTTGGGCTGATCGGCGGCTCCTTCGCCAAGGGCGTGCGCGAAAGCGGCCTGTGCCGCGAAGTCGTCGGCGTCGATCTTGATCCGCAGTCGCGAAAGCTGGCAGTCGAATTGGGCGTTGTGGATCGCTGTGAAGCCGATCTTGCCGTGGCCTGTCGTGGCGCCGACGTGATTCAGTTGGCGGTGCCGATTCTGGCTATGGAAAAGCTCCTGGCGCTGCTTGCACCGCTGGATCTGGGTGACGCAATTCTCACCGATGTTGGCAGCGCCAAAGGCAATGTGGTCAGCGCTGCACGCCAGGCATTCGGCCATATGCCGTCACGTTTTGTGCCTGGGCATCCGATTGCCGGGTCCGAGCAGAGTGGCGTTGAAGCGTCCAATGCGGCGCTGTTCAGGCGTCATAAGGTTATTCTGACCCCGCTGGCTGAGACCGATCCTCAAGCGGTGACGATTGTCGACCGGCTGTGGTCTGCCTTGGGTGCCGATGTCGAGCACATGCAGGTCGAGCGTCACGATGAGGTGTTGGCTGCAACCAGCCACCTGCCACATTTGCTGGCATTCGGTCTGGTCGACTCACTGGCCAAGCGTAATGAAAATCTGGACATATTCAGGTATGCCGCTGGCGGTTTCCGTGATTTCACGCGTATCGCAGGCAGCGATCCGACCATGTGGCACGACATCTTCATGGCCAATCGGCAAGCAGTACTGCGCACGCTGGACAGCTTTCGTACGGATCTCGATGCCTTGCGCGACGCGGTAGATGCAGGCGACGGCGCACAACTGATGGACGTGTTCACACGCGCTCGCGCAGCCAGGGAGCACTTCGGCAGAATTCTGGCCAGTCGTGCCCGGGTCGATACAGCGTCTGGCGACCATCGTGAGGTTCGCGGCGGGCCTGCGGATAGCGTGAGCCACCACATCAAAGGGCCGGTGGATGTCATGTCTGCGGTGCTGTTCATGGTGGCGACGTCGATCAGCGAAGGGTGCGACTTGCTGCTCGAGGACGTTCCGGTCAGTTCCCCTTGTGAGGGGGCGATCGATATCCTGCGCCTGATGGGCGGCGATATCGTGCTGCAAAATGTCCGCAAACTGGCGAGCGGGACGCTCGCAGACCTGCATGTCCGCTCCGCCCGGCTGAAAGGGGCTGATATTCCTGAAGCGCTGGTGCCGTTGGCGATCAATACATTTCCGGTGCTGCTTGTTGCCGCAGCGTGTGCAGAAGGGCGTACCATTCTGCGCGGCGCACAGGCGCTGCAAGCCGACGAGTCAGAGTGCGTCAGGCTGATGGCCGATGGTCTGCTGGCTCTGGGTATCGAGGCCGAGCCAGTGCTGGATGGCATTATTATCGAAGGCGGTGTGCCGGGTGGCGGCGAGGTTGATGCTCGCAGCGATCAGCGTATCGTCATGGCGTTTCGCGTTGCATCGTTGAGGGCTTCGGCGCCCATCCGTATTCAAGCGTGCGCGGATGCCGCCGCATCGTTTCCCCATTTTCTGGCGCTGTGCGCTCAAGTTGGCATGCGTGTAGCGCAAGAGGACAAAAAGTGAAAATCAAAGCTCCCGTTATCACCATCGACGGACCCAGCGGTTCCGGAAAGGGCACTGTAGCCGGATTGCTGGCCAGAAAACTCGGCTGGTGCCTGCTTGATTCCGGTGCCTTGTATCGCCTGCTGGCTTTTGCCGCGCGCAATCATGGCGTCGACCTGACCAATGAAGAAGCGCTCAAGCTTCTGGCCGCTCATCTGGATGTCCAGTTCGAAGCGACTGCGGCCGGGCAGGGGCAGCGCATCATTCTGGAAGGCGAGGATGTCACCCACGCCATTCGCAACGAGCAGGTAGGCAGCGGCGCGTCGCAGGTGGCTTCGCTGCCGGCGGTGCGCGACGCCTTGCTGTTGCGCCAGCGCGCTTTTCAGGAGGAGCCGGGCCTTGTTGCGGATGGTCGCGACATGGGCACCGTGGTGTTCCCGGATGCGCCACTGAAGATTTTCCTCACTGCCAGTGCCGAGGAGCGTGCGCGTCGACGTTACTTGCAGTTGAAGGCCAAGGGCGATGATGTTAGTCTGTCGAGTCTGCTAGATGAGATATGTGCACGCGACGAGCGTGACACCCAGCGAGCGGTAGCCCCGCTGAAGCCGGCGCACGACGCCATACAGCTGGATTCCACTGAATTGTCCATCGAGCAGGTGCTGGAACGCATTCTGAGCGAAATCGCGCTTCGCGGTATCGCCGGATGACGAAGAAGCGTGTGGGAGACCAGTCATAGTCCCGCAGGCTTTCTTTTACTTGAACGAAACCCACGTTGTCTGGAGCGTGGCAGATGGGCGTATTCTTCGCCCTTGATCAACAGGAATTAAAATGAGCGAAAGCTTTGCAGAACTTTTTGAAGAAAGCCTAAAGACCCTCAACCTTCAGGCTGGTTCGATCATCACCGCTATCATCGTTGATATCGACTACCAGGCAGGTTGGGTTACGGTTCACGCCGGTCTGAAATCTGAAGGCCTCATCCCGCTGGAACAGTTCCACAACGACGCTGGCGAGCTGACCATCAAGATCGGCGATGAAGTTCACGTTGCGCTGGACGCGGTCGAAGATGGCTTTGGCGAAACCAAGCTGTCCCGCGAAAAAGCCAAGCGTGCCGAGTGCTGGATCGTTCTGGAAGCGGCTTTCGCAGCTGAAGAAGTGGTCAAGGGCGTTATCAACGGTAAGGTTAAAGGCGGCTTCACTGTCGACGTTAACGGCATCCGTGCGTTCCTGCCTGGTTCTCTGGTTGACGTCCGCCCTGTGCGTGACACGACTCACCTGGAAGGCAAAGAGCTCGAGTTCAAGGTCATCAAGCTGGACCAGAAGCGCAACAACGTTGTCGTTTCCCGTCGCAGTGTCCTGGAAGCCGAGAACAGTGCCGAGCGCGAAGCTCTGCTCGAGTCCCTGCAGGAAGGTCAACAGGTCAAGGGTATCGTCAAGAACCTCACCGATTACGGCGCATTCGTCGATCTGGGTGGCGTCGATGGCCTGCTGCACATCACCGACATGGCCTGGAAGCGCATCAAGCATCCATCGGAAATCGTCAACGTTGGCGATGAGATCGATGTAAAGGTCCTGAAGTACGATCGCGAGCGCAATCGTGTTTCCCTGGGTCTGAAGCAACTGGGTGAAGATCCATGGGTTGCTATCAAGGCTCGCTACCCGGAAAGCACCCGCGTTACCGCGCGTGTTACCAACCTGACCGACTACGGCTGCTTCGCAGAGCTGGAAGAAGGCGTGGAAGGCCTGGTACACGTTTCCGAAATGGACTGGACCAACAAGAACATCCACCCTTCGAAAGTCGTTCAGGTTGGCGACGAAGTGGAAGTCATGGTTCTGGACATCGACGAAGAGCGTCGTCGTATCTCCCTCGGCATCAAACAGTGCAAATCCAACCCATGGGAAGATTTCTCTGGCCAGTTCAACAAGGGCGATAAAATCTCCGGCACCATCAAGTCGATCACCGATTTCGGTATCTTCATTGGTCTGGACGGCGGCATCGACGGCCTGGTTCACCTGTCCGACATCTCCTGGAACGAAGTGGGCGAAGAAGCCGTACGTCGCTTCAAGAAGGGCGACGAGCTCGACACCGTGATCCTGTCTGTTGATCCTGAGCGTGAGCGCATCTCGCTGGGTATCAAGCAGCTGGAAAGCGATCCGTTCTCCGAGTACGTCACTGTCAATGACAAGGGCGCTATCGTTCGCGGTATCGTTAAAGAAGTTGACGCCAAAGGCGCCATCATCACCCTGGCCGACGACATCGAAGCGACCCTCAAAGCCTCCGAAATCAGCCGTGACCGCGTCGAAGACGCGCGTAACGTTCTGAAAGAAGGCGAAGAGATCGAAGCCAAGATCATCAGCGTTGACCGCAAGAGCCGCGTAATCAGCTTGTCCATCAAGTCGAAAGATGTTGAAGACGAGAAAGAAGCCATTCAGAGCCTGCGTAGCAAGCCTGAAGTCGCTGAAAGCACTGGTCCTACCACCATTGGTGACCTGCTGCGCGCGCAAATGGAAAAACAGAACTAAGTTCTGCTTGACCACAAAAAGGACGACTTCGGTCGTCCTTTTTTATTTCTGCTGCTAAGGCCTTACAGGCTCTTGTTTCAGGAATGTCTGCACAGGCACTGCCCAGGCTGCCAAATGTCCTCAGTGGCCTCTCAGGCCGTCTCTATTCTTCGAATGCTTCAGCTCCCTTCCGATACGTCTCGCCTGTAATGTGGGTGTAATCTTTTCATGCCTGGTAGACAGTATTGAACATAAGTCAATAGATGGGCTGTTCAAATTCATCCGGTCATGCTAAAACCTTCCAAGCGCTGATCTAGCTGCTTGAAAAAGAAGGGAAAAATATGACGAAGTCGGAGTTGATCGAACGAATTGTCACCCATCAAGGGCTGCTCTCATCCAAGGATGTCGAGCTGGCCATCAAGACCATGCTTGAACAAATGTCCCAGTGCCTGGCGACCGGTGACCGAATCGAAATTCGGGGTTTTGGCAGCTTTTCACTGCATTACCGTGCACCGCGAGTAGGGCGCAACCCGAAGACCGGCCAGTCGGTTAGTCTCGACGGCAAGTTTGTCCCGCATTTCAAACCAGGCAAAGAGCTGCGGGATCGGGTCAATGAGGATGAAGAAGAGGGCTTTTGAAGCCATTTACCACAGGATCACCAGATGCGTATCTTCAAACGAGTCATTTTGATCGTCACCGTGTTGCTTGCTGTTTTGGCAACAACCGTGTTCGTGCTTGAAAACAGGCAATCTGTCGCGGTAACTTTTTTCGGCTGGTCAGCGCCCCAGCTTCCGTTGGCATTGCCAGTTGTCCTGGCTCTGCTGCTGGGCATGGTTATCGGTCCGGTGCTGACATGGATATCCAGTCTTCGCAAAAAACGTACGCCTTCCCCTCGCTCCGTTTGAGCAGCGCTGATCAGGCGTCGCCGAATGCATTTCTGGCGACGTAATATGCGTATTCTCCACGCCCTTGCACCCCATCGAATGGCATGCGGCGTTTCGAGGCTGGCGTTTGCTTCACGCTTATCGTCGGTATTCTTCAAAAAATCGGGCTTATAATTCTGTCAGTTTATTCTTCTGTTGTACGAAGAGTAGTTACTTTAGTGTGTAGGATTAATCTCTTTTTTAATTCAGGTGCCCATTCTAAAGGGGTAGCCGGTTATCTTCTTTAGCAGCGCCGATTGCTGCTGTCCTGACAGCTTTGTGTCAAGTCTTGAAAATAAGCCTTTCACGTGCAGAATGCGCCGAAACTTACTGTTCAGATCCGATGCCGGATGTTGCAAACATCAAGTACAGGCTGGCAAGAAAAGGTAACTGCATGTCTTATCCGGAAATCATTCATCACGGTGCTGTCGATACGGTAACCGGTTCCTGTCATCAATTGTGTATGGACGCCTCGAGCAACCTGTTGATCGACTGCGGCTCGGTGCAGGAGCGCGGTGAGCGTGCCGCCTCATTCGGGTTCGACCCAGAGACTATCAGGGCGCTGCTGGTCACCCATGTGCACAATGACCATGTCGGGCGTATCCCCGAGTTGCTGGCCTCTGGCTACAAGGGGCCCATACTGTGCAGCGAGCCCAGCGCCCATCTGCTGCCACTGGTCATGGAAGATATCCTGAAGATCGAGTTTGCGCATGACCCCGAACAAATACAGCGTTACCTGGAGCTCATCAACAAGAGAATCATCGCGCTGCCATTCGATAACTGGTTCAGTCTGGTCGAACACGAAACATTGCACTGCCGGGTTCGTCTGCAGCGTGCCGGACATATACTCGGTTCTGCCTATATCGAGTGCGATCTGCACTACCCTGCGCAAGGGCGTTCCCTGCGTGTAGTGTTCTCCGGTGATCTCGGCGCAAGTCACACACCGTTTCTGCCAGCCCCCAAGCCCCCGGAACGCGCGGATGTTCTGATTCTGGAAAGCACTTACGGTGATCGCCTTCACGAGGATCGCAGCATTCGCCAGCAGGCACTTGAGCAGATCATAGACAAGGCACTCGAAGATAACGGCACGGTTCTGATACCGGCGTTCAGCATCGGCCGTACTCAGGAATTGCTCTACGAGCTGGAAGATATTCTGCGGCGCAAAATGCCGTCGAAGCATTCTGCTGAAAACAGTGTGCTCCCGTCTGGAGGTGAAATACCGCCTGCCGATTGGTCGAGGTTGCCGATCATTCTTGACTCGCCTCTGGCGAGCCGGTTCACGAAGGTCTATCAGGCATTCGAAGACTATTGGGATGAGGATGCCCGGCTAAGACTCGATGTCGGCAGAAAGCCGCTGGGCTTCGAGCAACTGATCACTGTCGATACGCATGAGGAGCACCTGCGTACCGTCAACTACCTGACCAGCACTGCGCGTCCGGCCATCGTGATTGCCGGCAACGGCATGTGCGCCGGAGGCAGAATTGTCAATTACCTGAAAGCCATGCTGGGCGACGCCAGGCATAACGTGGTGTTTGTGGGCTATCAGGGCAAGGGCACACCTGGTGCAGCCATTCAGTTGCACGGTCCGTTGGGCGGCTATGTCGAACTGGATCGTGAACGCTTTGATATTCACGCAGGGGTTCATACCGCCAAAGGCTATTCTGCTCATGCTGATCAGGCCGGACTCGTCGGTTTCGTCACGGGCATGAAAGAGTGGCCTGTGCAGATTCGATTGGTGCACGGCGAGGCAACTGCGAAAAAGGTGCTGGGGAATATTCTGGGTCGTAAATACGCGCTTGAAAAAAGAACGGTAGAGCTGCTTATTCCTTGATAGGCGAGCGCGCTAGTTATCAGTTGAAGGCGTAATTGAATTTTCAAGGTGTGCACCTGGCCCTGGTTAATGTAAATCACCTACGTCCCATACGGGAGGACCGAGGGTCACTGATGCAGGCATTTATACAGTTGATTCAGGTGCACTGCCGAAAAGGGTTTTTTACGCCGACGGGAAAGTTATAAAATGGATTGAAGATATTTTCAGTTGTCAAAAAGCGTCACATACGGAATATTTGGCCAATTTTGAAGGGCGTTCTTGCATGAGCGGTGATGTTGCATTGGTTGCAATAACAGGTGCGACAGGTTTCGTGGGCAGTGCTGTTGTGCGCCGATTGATCGAGCGCACCGGTCATTCTGTTCGGGTTGCGGTGCGGGGTGCCTATGCCTGCTCTTCAGAACGCATCAAGGTTGTCAGCGCACAGTCGCTGGCTCCGGATAACCAGTGGTCTGATCTTGTAACCGGGGCGCATGTGGTTATTCATTGTGCTGCCCGGGTCCATGTACTCAACGAGACCGCTGATGAGCCGGATCAGGAATACTTTCGCGCCAATGTCACTGCGACGCTGAATCTTGCCGAGCAAGCCGCAGCGGCGGGGGTCAGGCGCTTTATCTTCCTCAGCTCCATCAAGGCCAACGGCGAGTTTACCCATCCCGGTGCGCCGTTCAGAGCCGACGATCCATGTAATCCACTGGATGCTTATGGCGTTTCCAAGCAGAAAGCCGAGGAGGGGTTACGCGAGCTGTCTGCCCGAACCGGTATGCAGGTTGTGATCATTCGCCCGGTTCTGGTCTACGGCCCGGGAGTCAAGGCCAACTTCAAGAGCATGATGCGCTGGCTCGACAAAGGGCTGCCGCTTCCGCTCGGGTCCATCAATAATCGTCGAAGCCTGGTGGCGGTGGATAATCTGGCTGATCTGGTCATGGTCTGCATCGATCATCCTGCAGCAGCTGACCAGACATTTCTGGTCAGTGACGCGGATGACCTGTCCACAGCCCGGCTTTTGCGTGAAATGGGCAAGGCCCTTGGAAAACCGGCCCGCTTGCTGCCGGTGCCTGAAGCGCTGTTGAAAAGCGCTGCAGCATTGCTTGGCAAGAAAGCCTTCTCACAACGGTTATGCAGCTCGCTGCAGGTCGACATCAGTAAAACCTGTACGATGCTGGACTGGCATCCACCTGTGAGTATTGAACACGCCATGCAGGATACTGCTCGATATTATCTGGAACACGACAAGCATGATTGAGTGGCTGTCAGTAATTGCTATTGCCTTTGTGTCTCTGCTTTTAACGGCGTTGCTGCGCAAGTATGCCCTTGCCAGAAGTTTGATCGATATTCCAAATGCCCGCAGCTCACATTCCATACCTACACCCAGGGGCGGCGGCGTTTCCATCGTCGTTGCCTTTGTCATTGCGATGGCAATTCTGGCCTGGGTGGGGCATCTGTCTGCATCGGTTTTTTTCGCAGTTGTTGGTTCGGGGGGACTGGTCGCCGTGATCGGTTTCATGGACGATCATGGGCACATCGCTGCACGATGGCGCCTGCTGGGGCATTTTCTTGCCGCTGCCTGGGCTTTGTTCTGGCTCGACGGGCTCGCTCCGGTTGACATCCTGGGGTGGACATTCACCCCCGGTGCTGTCGGCCAGGTACTCGCAGCGTTCTACCTGGTATGGATGTTGAATCTTTATAACTTCATGGACGGCATCGACGGTATCGCCGGTATCGAGGCAGTTACGGTGTGTCTGGGCATGAGCATCATTTATGCGCTGGGTGATTATGTCGGGCTGTCGTGGGAGGTGCTTCTGCTTGCCGCTGCCGTTGCCGGTTTCCTTTACTGGAATTTTCCGCCGGCGAAGATATTCATGGGCGATGCAGGCAGCGGATTTCTCGGAATTGTGCTCGGTGTGCTATCCATTCAGGGTTCCTGGGCCTCGCCTCAGTTATTCTGGTCCTGGCTGATTCTGCTGGGTGTGTTTATTGTCGACGCCACGGTAACGCTTGTCCGACGTCTGTTGCGCAGAGAAAAGCTCTACGAGGCCCATCGCAGCCATGCGTATCAGTTCGCGTCACGTCATTACGGCAGGCATTCGCCGGTCACGCTGACTGTGGGGCTGATCAATCTGGTTTGGCTGCTACCTATAGCGATGTGGGTGGCGTTGGGCGATGGCGAAGGGCTGATATGGACGGTAATTGCTTACGTCCCCCTTGTATTACTGGCGCTCAGGTTCCGCGCCGGTGAGGCGGAAATCGGGTAACGAAGCGGTTTTCTGGTTGTCTCAGACTCGTGGTTGTTTCACAAATACCGGTTTGAGGTGATATTTCAACCGGTAGCATAACGGAGCATTAAACAATTGATGAGCAGGTTGCGGGCCAGTTTGCTGGCCCTACCACGCCGCAAAAAGCGAATAATTCAGGTAGCTGCTGACGTTGTTCTTGTCTGGCTCGCCCTGTGGATGTCGTTTCTCGTGCGGTTGGGAATTGATGAGTTGATCAATCCTCTGGAGAAACATACCTGGCTGTTCATCAGTGCGCCGCTTGCAGCTATTCCACTGTTCATTCGTTTTGGCATGTACCGAGCGGTGATGCGCTATTTCGGCAACGACGCCCTGATTGCGATCATCAAGGCCGTTACGATGTCTTCGTTGATCCTCGGTTGCATGGTCTACGTTTACAGCAATCACCAGCAATTGGTCCCGCGCTCGGTCATCTTCAACTACTGGTGGCTGAGCATGGTGATGATCGGCGGCCTGCGTCTGGCCATGCGCCAGTATTTTCTCGGCGACTGGTTCGCGGCAGCGCAACACGTCCCCTTTGCCAAGAGCGACAATGGTCTGCAGAAAGTCGCCATTTACGGCGCGGGCGCGGCAGGAAACCAGTTGGTTGCTGCCTTGCGCATGGGACGCCTGATGCATCCGGTGGCGTTCATTGATGATGACGAATCGATTTCCAATCGGGTGATTTCCGGCCTGCAGGTCTACAAACCCCGAAATATCCAGCGAATGATAGATTCCACCGGTGCTCAGGAAATCCTGTTGGCGATCCCGTCTTCATCGCGCGGGCGTCGCCGGGAAATTCTGGGCTTTCTGGAAGGCTTTCCGTTGCACGTACGAAGCGTTCCCGGCTTCATGGACCTTGCCGCCGGCAGGGTCAAGGTAGACGACCTTCAGGAAGTCGATATCGCTGACCTTCTGGGGCGCGACGCGGTACCGGCCCGAGACAACCTGCTAGAGCACTGCATCAAGGGCAAAACGGTGCTGGTAACCGGGGCAGGTGGCTCGATCGGCTCAGAACTGTGCCGACAGATATTACTGTTGCAGCCCACCCAGTTGCTGTTGCTCGACCACAGCGAGTTCAACCTCTACAGCATTCTTACCGAACTTGAGCAGCGAGCGGCTCGCGAGTCTCTTTCGGTCAAGTTACTGCCCATACTCGGTTCGGTACGCAATCATCCCAAACTGCTGTCGATCATGAAAACCTGGAAGGTCGACACGGTCTATCACGCTGCAGCCTACAAGCACGTCCCGATGGTCGAGCATAATATTGCCGAGGGAGTCATCAATAACGTTGTCGGTACGCTCAATACCGCACAGGCGGCGTTGCAGGCGGGTGTTTCCAACTTCGTTCTGATCTCTACTGACAAGGCCGTGCGCCCGACCAACGTGATGGGCAGCACCAAGCGCCTTGCCGAACTGATACTGCAGGCGCTGAGCCGCGAGACCGCGCCGGTGATCTTCGGCGACAAGGCCAACGTTTATCAGGTCAACAAAACGCGCTTCACGATGGTTCGTTTCGGTAATGTGCTCGGGTCGTCCGGTTCGGTCATTCCGCTGTTTCACAAACAGATCCAATCAGGCGGACCGTTGACGGTGACGCATCCCAAGATCACCCGTTACTTCATGACCATCCCCGAGGCCGCGCAATTGGTCATCCAGGCGGGTTCCATGGGGCATGGCGGGGATGTATTCGTTCTGGACATGGGCGAGCCGGTCAAGATTGTCGAACTGGCCGAGAAAATGATCCACCTGTCCGGTCTGTCCATTCGCTCCGAAAAAAACCCGCAGGGCGATATCTCCATCGAGTTCACCGGGTTGCGTCCCGGTGAAAAACTCTATGAAGAGCTATTGATCGGTGACAACGTCGTCGCCACCGAGCACCCGATGATCATGAGTGCGAATGAGGATTTCCTGCAGTGGGATGTCTTGAAGGGCCGTCTTGTAAAACTGCTGGATGCGGTGGACCGCGACGATTACAACAGCGTGCGTCAATTGCTGCGAGAAACCGTAAACGGGTATGCGCCGGAAGGTGAAATCGTTGACTGGATGTATCAGGAACGCAGCGGCGAACCGTGATTTGATCAACGATTACCGAAGGCCCGGCAACGGCAGACATACGTTGATTGATCTGGACATAGGCAGCAACGCTCGACTTCTTTTCCAGGCGGCGGCAGTGCTCTAAGTTTCAGGCACAGCATGTGAAATGCTGCCTCGAACTGTTATGGAGCCTTATCTATGCGAACCCGTATCTTCAGTGCTTTGATCTTTGCCTTGCTCACCAGTGCCTCGGTTGCGGTCAACGCCACTGCGGCACCGTCTTCCTCCGCCGTGTCGCCCGCCACCATGGAAAACGCAGCGCCCGCGGCCGTTCACGAGCAACGTAACGATAAGGTCAATCTCAATACCGCCGATGCGCAAATGCTTCAGAAAGAACTGGCAGGTATCGGAAAAAACAAGGCCGATGCCATCGTTGCTTACCGGGACGCCAATGGCGAGTTTACCTCCATCGATGAATTGATCGAAGTAAAGGGCATTGGCAAGGCTATTCTGGAGAGGAATCGCGAGAAGCTGGCAATTGATTAAGCCTCGCTCTATCCATTAAAAAAAACAGGCCGATCAATGATCGGCCTGTCTGTTTATGCACGCTTTATCGAGAACGGATCTTGATAACGTTCTGTTTTCGATAAGTCAGTTGGCGCTCTTCTTTATCTCCTGTTTGAGATAGTCCCGGGTCGTGTCCAGAATGCGCTGCGACAGTTCTTCGTCAAAAGCACTACGGGCAAGTACCAGGCCGCCTACCAAGGTAGACAGTACCGGCAGGCTCTTGGATTCAGTACCCGTCTGCGCCAGAGACTGATCGAACAGTTCCAGCAAGTGAAGAATGATTTTATCCGTCGTCGCGCTGGGCTGGTCGCGCTGACCCAGTTCCAGGCACATGGTCGGTAGTGGACAACCGCCGTCTGGCGAATCGCGACTGTCTATAGAGAGGTAGAGATCAATGAATTCACTGAGCGAGTCCTGTCTGGCGAAAACGTCGCTGGTGATTCCTTTTACATTGTCGAGGGCGTGACTCAATGCCTGTTCAACAAGATCATCCTTGGATTTGAAATGCGCGTAGAAACCGCCATGGGTCAAGCCCAGTGCCTTCATCAAAGGTTGTAGGCCCGTAGCACCAATGCCATCGCGACGAAAGCGCATGGACGCTTCCTTGACGATACGTTGATGGGTTTGGGCCTTATGATCGAGCGCGTAACGCATGCGCTGAGTCTCCAGAGATGGGCCAATGTGTAACCGCATTTATACATGGATAGATGAATCGATGCAGCAGGCTTTCAATCGTGATGAGAACTTGTGCCGGAATCAAGTGAAAGAACGCCTGTCTGCTTATCCAGCTAATGAGTGAAGCTGGCTGAAAAACGCAAACTGTTCCCGCGCAGAATGCAGGCCCTCGTTGCTTGAATGAGCGCGCTGCCCTGTAAAACCACGACGTCGTCGACAAGAGGTCGATCATTCTCCAGCCCTTTGTGCAGAAGGCGTGCACGGGATTGCCTGCCTACAGTCCGGAAATTGTTGTCCTACAAGCCTTTGACTTCTGGCGTCAATCCCGGAGAATCTCGCCCGCTGTTTTCGAGGGGAGCGCTGAACTGCCGGCTTTTTCGACGCGCTGCCCTTTTTGATAAACCGGCCACGGAGAGTCGACCGGATGAATGATCAGGCTAACGGCGTCGTAGAACGCCTGGATGTAGCTCCCGAGAGCATCGCCTCTTGGAACCGTAATGACACCACCTGGATGCTCGGATTGTTCGGTACTGCCATTGGCGCAGGTACGCTGTTCCTGCCCATCAATGCAGGCATCGGTGGTTTCTGGCCACTGATGGCGCTGGCGTTGCTGGCGTTTCCCATGACGTTCTATGCCCACCGCGGGCTGACCCGTTTCGTACTGTCCGGGCGTGAAGGGGCCGATATCACTGAAGTGGTCGAGCAGCATTTCGGCAAAAGCGCCGGCGCGATGATCACCTTGCTGTATTTTTTTGCGATCTTTCCGATTCTGCTGATCTACAGCGTGGCCCTCACCAATACCGTGGGCAGTTTTCTTGAGCATCAGTTGCACATAGCGCCGCCGCCACGCGCAGCGCTGGCGTTCGTGCTGATCATGGGCCTGCTGGCCGTGGTGCGTTGTGGCGAGCGGATCATCGTCAAGGCGATGAGCCTTATGGTTTACCCGTTCATCGTCGCACTGCTGTTTCTGGCGGTATTCCTGATTCCGCACTGGACCGGTGGCATCCTGAGTACCGCGACCACCTTTCCCGAGCCTTCAGCGTTCCTGCCTACCCTGTGGCTGGCCATCCCGGTAATGGTATTTTCGTTCAACCACACGCCGATCATCTCGGCGTTTGCCGTTGATCAGAAACGTCAGTACGGCGAAAACGCCGAGGTCCGCAGTTCGCAGATACTGGCCCGCGCTCACGGCTTGATGGTCGTGATGGTGCTGTTCTTCGTGTTCAGTTGTGTATTGACGCTGTCGCCAGCCCAATTGGCCGAGGCCAAGGCACAGAACATTTCGATCCTCTCCTACCTGGCCAACCACTTCAACAACCCGACCATCGCCTTCGTGGCGCCGCTGATTGCGTTTGTGGCTATTTCCAAGTCGTTTCTCGGCCACTACATCGGTGCGAGCGAGGGCCTGAAAGGGCTGGCTTTGAAAACTGGGCGGCGTCCTGCACCGAAGGCGCTGGATCGTCTGACAGCAGCCTTCATGCTGGTTGTGTGCTGGCTGGTAGCAACGCTGAACCCTAGCATTCTGGGCATGATCGAGACCCTGGGCGGGCCGGTGATTTCGGCGCTGCTGTTCCTTATGCCGATGTATGCCGTCTACAAAGTACCCGCCATGCGTAAATATGCAGGTGCATGGTCGAACTACTTTGTGGTGGCCGCCGGTGTGGTGGCGATCTCTGCACTGATCTTTTCGCTGACACGCTGAACCCGGTAGATATAACACTGGAAGCTGCGCTGATATAACAGCGCAGCCTTTGGCCGGGCTCTGCAATCAGGGTCAATCCACAGGTTCGGGATACAACGGCCTGGACAAATGCATGATGCTGGCATAGTCGTAGACGTACTGGCGTCCCGCATGGCTGGTCGAACGCAGTTGGTCGATCAGCTGTCGCTCTTTCTTGTTCAGGTATCTCAACGCCGGATCTTGACTGGACTTCAGGCGATCACGTTCATGGGCGTCAGGGAAAGCGATGACGTTCGTCATGAAAAATCTCCTTGGGTTTTAGTCCTTGTTTGCTTTGATGTTGCCCCGGTTGCGGTGATGATGGCGACGCTTCACCTTACCCACAAAAACTTGGTGCGATCAACCCTGCAGATGCCGGGTGTGTCACATCGTTTGTATGATCTCGTAGGATTGTCCGCTGCCGTTGATGACAATCTGTACGGCATCGTCTTCGAATTTGCCCAGCAGGCTCTGCCCCAGCGGGGCCCTGGCAGTGATGACTGTGACCAGTTGCTCACCTGCGCTGACCTTCAGACCAGCAGCATCAGGGCCGAGAAACAGGTATTGCGTCTGACCGTTCAGGGCTTCGACAGCGATCAGATCACCGGTCTGAATGCCGCGTGATTCATCGAATGGCTTGAGCGACCATTTCCGATACGCCGCCAGCGACTGGCGAATCTCCTCGACACGTCGTGCCTGGCCTGCTGCCAGATACGATGCTTCCAGTCCCAGCGTGTCGTATTTGTTCTCGGCAATGTTCTCTTCGTGGGTTGCCGTTTCGTAGGCGGTCTGTGCCGCCCGTTGCGCGATGTCCAGATCGATTTCCAGCTTGTCGATGATCGATTGCAGCACGTCCTGCTTGTTCATGGTTTATCCGCAGTACTGATTGATGCTGGCGCGACTTTTTTCGCTCGGCGCAGTGCGGTCCTGCTGAATCCAGAAATCACACTTGGAACGGTTGAAGGTACGCTGCTGTTGTTCCTGAGCCTGTTCACGGGCCTGACGGGCCTCGCTTTCACGCAGGCTTTGCTCGTATTTGCGGAACATTTCAGTCTCCGGGGCGGACGGCGCGGCATTTTTTTGTGCAGGCGGGGCGGTGAGCTGGGCGGCGGCGTTTTCCAACGCCTGGGTTTGCGCCGGGGGCAGGCTCTTGTAATACAGCAGAGCGGTCAGGAACACCGCCATTGCGCCCAGCCAGATACCCAGCGCAATGCAGACAATCAATTTCAACGACACATACAGGTCGCGACGGCGGGTAGTGGATGACATGGCTGAACTCCTTGCAGGGCAACAGATGCGATTGTGCCATGCCTGATGGCCGGGCATGAAAACTGTGCTGTCCAGTGGCATCAGGCTGGTGGCAACGGGGCGTTCTGAACGACAATCAACGTTTTTTGCCATCCAGCCTCAGGGAGCCACGATGAAAGTCTCGTGGGACATTTTTTGCAGCGTAGTCGACAACTACGGTGATGCCGGCGTGACCTGGCGTCTGGCACGCCAGCTGGTTGCCGAGCAGGGTCTGCATGTGCGGTTATGGATCGACGACCTGTCGGCTTTCGTTCGCTTGTGTCCCGACGCTGATCTTAAGGCTCAGCAGCAATGGCAAGAGGGCGTGAGGGTGTGCCAGTGGCCCGCTGAATGGATAAACAGCGATATTCCTGACGTGGTCATCGAGGCCTTTGCCTGCCGCCTGCCGACGCCCTATACCGAGTCGATGCTGCAGCGTTCGCCAAGGCCGCTGTGGTTGAACCTTGAGTACCTCAGCGCCGAAGACTGGGTCTCGGGTTGCCACGGTTTGCCTTCGCCACAGTTGAACGGTTTGAAGAAGTTCTTTTTCTTTCCCGGATTTTCCGACGCCACGGGCGGCCTGCTGCGCGAAAGAAACCTGATCGAACAGCGCCAGCGATTTCAGCAAGACAAGGCCGCGAGGCAAGGTTTCTTGCAGGGGTTGGGTGTCGAGCCGTTGCCTGATGCCCGCTTGATCTCGGTATTTGCCTATGAAAATCCCGGGCTGGGCAGCTGGCTTGACGCGCTGGCCAGCGACACTCGGCCCAATCACATGCTGGTGCCGGAGGGACGCATCCTCACCGATCTGCAGCGCTGGCTGGGTGTCGGCGATGAGTTACACGCAGGTTTCATGCAGGTAAGGGGAGGGCTGACCGTGCAGGTGTTACCGTTCATCCGCCAGGAACGCTACGACCAACTGCTGTGGAGCTGCGATTTCAACGTCGTGCGCGGCGAAGACTCATTCGTCCGTGCGCAATGGGCGGGGCGGCCGATGCTCTGGCACATCTATCAGCAGGAAGACGACGCGCACCTGCCCAAGCTTGATGCGTTTTTAGCGCTCTACCTGGCGGGTCTTGCGCCTGAGGCGGCGCATGCTGTGAATCAGTTCTGGCAGAACTGGAATATCGGCAGCGACCTGAGCGAAAGCTGGCTGGCACTCACCGAACACTGGGCTGAAATCGAAAAGCACGCCGGGCACTGGTGCCAGCAACAAGCCGCACAGACTGATCTTGCCACGGCGCTGGTGCAGTTTTATGGAAATTCGCTATGATACGCGGCCTTGATACAAGGCTCTGTACGAAAAAGGCCTGCGCAGGTTGTTTCTCGTACAGAGCCTTTGGTTAATTTCATCCAAATTCGGATATATGCAATGAAAACTGGTAAAGAGCTGAAACCCGGTACTGTGATCCGTCTCGAAAACGATCCTTGGCTGGTTCAGAAAGCTGAATTCACCAAATCCGGTCGTAACAGCGCGATCATGAAAACCAAGCTGAAAAACCTGCTGACCGGTTACAAGACCGAGATCGTTTACAGCGCCGACGACAAGCTGGACGACGTGATCCTTGATCGCAAGGAAGCCACCCTGTCTTTCATCAGCGGTGACACCTACACGTTCATGGACACCACTGACTACACCATGTACGAGCTGAACGCCGAAGACATCGAAAGCGTTCTGCCTTTCGTCGAAGAAGGCATGACCGACGTTTGTGAAGCCGTATTCTTCGAAGACCGTCTGGTTTCCGTAGAACTGCCGACTACTATCGTGCGTCAGGTCGACTACACCGAAGGCTCTGCTCGTGGCGACACGTCGGGCAAGGTCATGAAGCCTGCCAAACTGAAAAACGGTACCGAGCTGAGCGTTGCTGACTTCATCGAAATCGGCGACATGATCGAGATCGATACCCGTGAAGGCGGTTCCTACAAAGGCCGTGCGAAGTAAGCATGGTTTTGTAACCCCGTTACGCAAAAAACCCGCATCGCTGCGGGTTTTTTTACGGCTGAAGTTTGAGCCTCTGCCTTTATTTCGGGCGCTATTTCAGGTGTTCTTTCAACTCCTGAGACGCCTGCAGGATGGCAGAGCGGACAGCCGGGACCTGGCTGACCACGTTGAGCAGACCGTAGTCATGGATCATGCCGTTGTAACGTACCGCCGTGACCGGCACGCCCGCCTGATCCAGCTTGCGCGCATAGGCTTCGCCTTCATCACGCAGCACGTCGGCACTGGCGGTCTGAATCAGCGCCGGTGGCAGACCTTTCAGTTGTTCGGTGGTGGCGCGCAGCGGCGAGGCGTAGATCTCGTTACGTTGTGTGGCATCGGTGGTGTAGTTGTCCCAGAACCACTTCATCATGTTACGGGTCAGGAAGTGGCCTTCGGCGTATTGGTTGTATGAACCGTTATCAAAGTTGGCGTCAGTCACCGGCCACAGCAGCACCTGATACCTGAGCGCCGGAGTGCCTTTGTCTTTGGCCATCAGTGCAACGACCGCTGCCATGTTGCCACCCACGCTGTTACCCGCCACAGCCAGGCGCTTGCCGTCGACGTTGATTTCCTTGCCGTGCTCAGCTACCCATCTGGTCGCTGCGTAGGCCTGGTTGATTGCCGTCGGGTAATGTGCTTCGGGTGAAGGCGTGTAATTGACGAACACCGCTACCGCGCCCGAGCCCACGACCAGGTCGCGGACCAGTCGCTCGTGGGTCTGGAAATCACCCAGTACCCAGCCGCCGCCGTGGAAGAACATGAAAACCGGCAAGGTCCCTTTTACGCCAGCAGGGCGCACGATATTCAGGCTGATCGGCTGGCCATCGACATTGATGGTCTTTTCGCTGACATCGGCTTTGGGCAGCGTCAGTTTGACCCCCGCCTGTGCTCCGACCAGCACGGCCCTGGCATCTTTGGGCGACAACTGCTCGATGGGTTTGCCAGTGCCCGAATTCAAGGCATCGAGAAAGGCCTGAGTGTTGTGCTCGATGGCAGGATCGCCTGCGGCAAACGCGCTGCCGATCGACAGTGCGAGAAGCGTACCGGTCATGACTTTGCTGAAGGTCTTCATGTTCGTTCCCTTGCTCATGTTCGTATCTGTGGCCGGTGAGTTAGACGGTTACATGCAGGCGCACATCGACGTTGCCGCGCGTGGCGTTTGAGTAAGGGCAGACCACGTGAGCGGCATCGACCAGTTGCTGAGCGTCGGCTTGTTCAAGGCCGGGCAGGCTGACGTGCAGGTCGATGTCCAGACCGAAACCACCGGGAATCTGGCCGATCCCTACGTGGGCGGTAATCGAGGCGTCTGCCGGAATGCTGCGTTTGCTCTGACCAGCGACGAATTTCAGGGCACCGATGAAGCAGGCCGAATAACCGGCAGCGAACAGTTGCTCAGGGTTGGTGGCTGCGCCGCCAGCACCGCCGAGTTCTTTCGGAGTGGCCAGTTTGACGTCGAGAATCTTGTCGCTGGAAACGGCACGACCATCACGGCCGCCGGTGGCGGTTGCAACTGCGGTGTAAAGAGTGTCCATGATTTTTCCTCGTTTGATAGGGATTGTTGCGCAAAATACTTGCGCGCTAACTAATTGCAAGGCAAAGGTAGTTCACGGATAGTTAGCGCGCAAGCTAAATTTTGCGAAAAGTCGAAAGAGGTCGTTTTCGGGAGGAAGAAAGCTACCAGGGCGGGTAGCTGGAAATCTTGCCAGCCCCGTGGTGCACGGGGCTCTGGCGCAACGAACGGCAGGTCAGTCCGGGCCGGCGTGAGCCTTTTTCTTAAAGGCTCTGGTGCAGATGGTCACGCAATTCCAACAGCTGTGTCTGCAGGTCACGAAGCCTTTCCATGTTCAGGCCGCTCGCCGACAGAATACAGCCGGGTATGCTCAGTGCCTGGTGTTGCAGTGCACGACCTTGTTCAGTCAGGTGCAGCAATACCACGCGTTCGTCCTCTTTGCTGCGGGTGCGGCTGATAAAGCCCTCGCCCTCAAGACGCTTGAGCAAAGGTGTCAGAGAACCCGGATCGGTGAGCAGGCGAGTGCTGACATCACCGACGGTAAGCCCGTCTTTTTCCCACAGCACCATCATTGCCAGGTACTGCGGATAGGTGAGCCCCAGTGCCTGCAGCAGCGGCTTGTAAACCTTGGTCATCATCAATGAGGTGGAGTACAAGGCAAAACACAATTGGTTATCCAGCAGCAGCGAATCGCAATCGGCAGGTGCAGCGTGGGCAGGGTTTTCTTCGGCACTCATATCAGGTCCTCAAACTCAGTCGAATGAGTTTAACTTAGTGTTGCATTCTTTAATGTGTCAGATAATTTCGAGCGTGCAGGCTCAAAGCGCTGACAGCTTGCGCCGCGCGCAAAAAAACAGGTAACACCGGGTGTTGGTTGCGCGCAGGACTGCGTAGCATTTGGCCATTGACTGGGCGGGGACGTAGTGTGATTGAAATTGTGATGTTTGTGTTACTGGGTGCAGCGATGGGCACCCTGGGGGGGCTGTTCGGAATCGGTGGTGGTCTTGTGGCAATTCCTGCGCTGGGGGTGCTGTTCGGTCTGGATCAGCAACTGGCGCAAGGGACTGCGTTGTTGATGGTGCTGCCTAACGTGTTACTCGCCTTGTGGCGCTATAACCAGCGCAACCGGATTTTGCTGCGTAATGCGTTGATGTTGATCATTCCCAGTTTTATTTTTGCCTGGCTGACGTCGCTGCTGGCGGTGCGTGTGGATCCGCAAAGCATGCGCCTTGGCTTTGTCGGCTTTCTGGTGGTGCTGACCGTGTTCAATGTCGCGCAGATGTATTGGCGCAGCCATCAGGTCGGCAGCGGGTTACGTTACGAAAAGTGGCTTTGGCTGCTGGGTGTCGGGTCGGGCATGACCGGTGGTCTGTTCGGCGTTGGCGGGGGAGTGGTGGCCACGCCGATTCTGACCAGCGTGTTCGGCACGACACAGGTTGTGGCGCAAGGGTTGGCGCTGTCCCTCGCAGCCCCGAGCACCGGGATCACGCTGGTTACCTACGCGCTGCACGATCACGTCAACTGGTCGATGGGCATTCCATTGGCCATTGGTGGTCTGGCGAGCATCAGTTGGGGTGTCAAGCTGGCGCACTCGCTGCCGGAGCGAACGCTGCGCCTGATGTTCTGCGTGTTTCTGGTGCTCTGCGCAGTCATTCTCGCGCTCAAGGTTTGAAGCCGTCGATGATGTAGTCGGCCATGCATTCGGTGATGGGCGAGGGGTTTTTCGGATTGCGCAGCAGTACGATGCTTGCCGTTGGCAGCTCGGGCAATTGTTCGGCCGCGCCGATGATGCGCAAATCTGCAGTGATCAGGCTTTGAAACTGTGCAGTGACTGCCAGGCCCGCGCTGACCACTGCTGTGATTGCTGCCATGCTGGAGCTGCTGTAGGCGATGCGGTAATCACGCTCCACGCTGTCCAGGGCGTTGCACGCCCAGTCGCGACAGAAGCAGTGTGTATTGAACATCGCCAGCGGAATGGGGTTTTGCTCATGCGGAGCAAAACCGCTGGCTTCCATCCAGACCAGGCGCTCGTGACGCAACAGCGTACCGATCTCGGTGCCGGGCTTGCGCGTGACGATGGTCAGGTCCAGGTCATTGCGTTGCAGCAGCAGGTCGGAGGGTTCGCAATGCACCTCTACCTGAACCAGCGGGTAGGCCTGTGCGAACTGCGAAAGTATGCCGGGCAGAAAGCGCATCACGTAGTCGTCGGGCGAGCCGATTTTTACCACGCCAATCATGTGTGGCTCGCGCAGCGTATTGAACACCTCACTGTGCAGCTTGAGGATGCGCCGCGCATAGCCAAGTAACACCTGGCCCTCTGCCGTCAGGTTCAGGGTCCGGCCTTCACGCTGGAACAGTTGACGCTGTACGACATCCTCTTCGAGGCGTTTCATCTGCATGCTGACCGCCGATTGCGTGCGGTTGACCACCTCGCCTGCGCGAGTGAAACCGCCGTGATCGGCAATAGCCACAAAGGTGCGCAGCAGCTCGGTGTCTATGCCTGGGTAACGGGTGCCCGAATAGCTGGCCAATACATCAACCTCCCAGATGCACTGCATAAGAAACATTCGTTGGATTGATCTTATGTCAGGCGCGAGACTTTAGTCATCTCACACGGAGGGCAAGATGATGAATGGTCAAAAAGAGTCTGTATTGATCGCAAGACCTGCCGGGCATGCTCAGCCTGGCAAGGCGTTGGTGTGGTTGAAGCATCACTTGCAGCGCTGGCTGGAGCTGTACCGTCAACGCCGCTATCTGGCGCGGATGAGTGATGACACGCTGAAGGACCTGGGGCTGAGTCGGGCCGACATTCAGCAGGAAGCCGAGCGTCCGTTTTGGGATGACCCGCTCAAGCGCTGAGCGGGCCGCTTGCTCTGCTTAGCGCCGGACCTGCTTCAGGGTTTCGGCAATCAGGAACGCCAGCTCCAGTGACTGATCGGCGTTCATGCGCGGGTCGCAGTGGGTGTGGTAGCGATCCGAAAGACCATCTTCGGTGATGGGGCGGGCGCCGCCGATGCATTCGGTGACGTTTTGCCCGGTCATTTCGATATGGATGCCTCCGGCATAAGTGCCTTCAGCCTGATGCACTTGAAAGAACTGCTTCACTTCGCCGAGGATCTGCGCAAAGTCGCGGGTTTTGTAGCCGCTGCTGGCCTTGATGGTGTTGCCGTGCATCGGATCGGAGCTCCACAGCACTTTGCGGCCTTCGCGCTCGACCGCACGAATCAGCTGTGGCAGGTGATCGCCGACCTTGTTTGCACCCATCCGCGCGATCAGGTTGAGACGGCCCGGATCGTTGTCAGGGTTGAGGATGTCGATCAGACGAATCAGGTCGTCGGTGTTCATGCTCGGGCCGACCTTGACGCCGATCGGGTTGTTCACCCCGCGCAGGAATTCGACATGCGCGCCGTCCAGTTGCCGGGTACGGTCGCCGATCCACAGCATGTGTGCCGAGCAATCGTAGTAATCATTGGTCAGGCTGTCGCGCCGCACGAAGGCTTCTTCGTAATTGAGCAGCAATGCCTCGTGGGCGGTGAAAAAGCTGGTTTCACGCAGTTGCGGCGAGCTGTCCATGCCGCAGGCGCGCATGAACGCAAGCGTTTCATCGATGCGCCCGGCCAGCTGGCTGTATTTCTCGGCCAGCGCCGAGTTGGCGATGAAGTCCAGATTCCACTTGTGCACCTGATGCAGGTCGGCAAACCCGCCCTGCGCGAAGGCACGCAGCAGGTTCAGGGTGGCGGTGGACTGGTTGTAGGCTTGCAGCAGGCGTTCGGGGTCCGGCACACGGCTTTTCTCATCGAAACCGATACCGTTGACGATGTCACCGCGATACGCCGGGAGCGTTACGCCGTCGATGATTTCGTCGTTGGCCGAGCGAGGTTTGGCAAATTGTCCGGCCATGCGTCCGACTTTCACCACCGGGCAACCGGCGGCGAAGGTCATGACGATGGCCATCTGCAGCAGCACCTTGAACGTGTCGCGAATCTTGGCTGCGGAAAACTCCATGAAGCTTTCCGCGCAGTCGCCGCCCTGTAGCAGGAACGCGCGACCCTGGGTCACTTCGGCAAACTGGCGGCGCAACTCTCGGGCTTCGCCGGCAAACACCAGCGGCGGATAGCTGGCCAGGGTCTGTTCGACCTTCAGCAGGTGCGCGGCGTCAGGGTAGTGAGGTTGCTGCTGAATCGGCAGTGCCCGCCAGCTGTCGGGGCTCCAGGGTTGGCTCATTATTGGCTCTAGGGTTGTGCAATCGGGCCAGCATGTTAGCAGTTCGCCGTTGCTCTGCCAGCGTAGGGCAGACCACCGGGATGGCATAGCGCCCGGCAATGTGTGACAAAGCCGCGCGCTTGCCGGACAATTCGCGTTTTGCGCTCGGCGCAGCGATGACCAGGAACGGTAATGACGGAAGAGCGTGAGCGCGTAGAACGAATTCTGGCCGAGGTCCACGACGACTTCGGCATGATCCGCGTGCTGGAAGTGGAGGATTACCGCTTTCTGGAGTTTGGCGAGGCCATCGAGCAGAGCTGCACGTTTACGGCTGACCCGAGCTGGCTGGAATACGACTACACCCGCGCGATGCTGATCGGCGCACTGTGTCACGATGCGCCGGACAGCGCGCTGTTTCTGGGGCTGGGTGCGGGTACGCTGACCCAGGCCTGCATGAAGTTCCTGCCGCTTGAAGACGTTGAAGTCATCGAGCTTCGCCCTGATGTGCCGCGCCTGGCCATGGAGTTCATGGGGCTCGATGACGATCCGCGTCTGTATATCCGTATCGGCGATGCGCTGGAGTTGCTGGACAGCGCAGAGCCTGCCGACCTGATCTTTGTCGACCTTTACACCGATGTCGGGCCGGGCGTCGGGCATTTGGCCTGGAATTTTTTGCAGGGCTGCCAGCAACGCCTCAATCCCGGTGGCTGGCTGATCATCAACCAGTGGGCCACCGACGACGGCAAACCGCTGGGTGCGGCCTTGCTGCGGGGGTTGTACCACCGTCATTACTGGGAGCTGCCGGTAAAGGAGGGCAACGTCATTCTGATCGTGCCTGCCGACCTCGATCAGACGCTGGATATCGAGGCACTGAGTTCGCGTGCCGAGGCACTTGCGCCGCATCTGGGGTACTCGCTGGAGTCGTTGATCAGAGCGGTCCGTTCCGCGACCTGAAAGGGCGAAGCATGTGCTGACTGTTCTGAAATCAGGGGTGAGACAATTCGCCACACCCCGCAGGTCGGGATGCCGGCCATCCGCAAGAGCAGATTAAACGTTTAAGCGGCAACGCCCGCAATCTCGGGCCCGCGCCCTTGTCGGCCAGCCCTCTGCCCGGACCAAGGGCCTTGGGTTGCTCAAGGATGGCGCAATGTTTCGCAAAAAAAGACTCACTAAGGTGCGTATTTCCGGTATAGTGCGCGCCGGCCTTAACAGGGCCCTCGTCAAGGTATTGCAGTACCCCGAAGCCAGCTTCGGTTGCTTGTTCGCACAACGGACTAGCCTGGACGATCCATTCATCAAACGTTTTCGCAAATCCCCGCCGACAAAGCAGCCAGGGTGACCTCAAGGTCGTACACGGCACGCGCAGCTTTGAAGCATGGGTCTTTGCGGATGCACTAGAGGCAGACCCATGACCCAGGAAATCGGCGGCTTCGCCGCTCTCGAACTTCATCCAAATATCGTTGCAGCAGTCGTCGCCACTGGCTACGAAGAGCCTTCGGCCATTCAGCAGCAATCGATCCCGATTATTCTCGCCGGTCACGACATGATTGGTCAGGCGCAAACCGGTACGGGTAAAACCGCCGCGTTCGCACTGCCTATCCTGCATCGCATCGACCCGAGCAAGCGCGAGCCGCAAGCACTGATCCTGGCCCCGACCCGCGAACTGGCACTTCAGGTTGCCACCGCGTTCGAGACCTACGCAAAACAAATGCCGGGCGTGACCGTTGTAGCGGTCTACGGCGGCGCGCCAATGGGCCCGCAGCTCAAGGCTATCCGCAACGGCGCACAAATCGTTGTCGCCACCCCGGGCCGTCTCTGCGACCACCTGCGTCGTGACGAGAAAGTCCTGGCAACCGTGAACCATCTGGTTCTCGATGAAGCAGACGAAATGCTCAAGCTGGGCTTCATGGACGACCTCGAAGTCATCTTCAAGGCCATGCCTGAAACCCGCCAGACCGTACTGTTCTCGGCAACGCTGCCACAGTCGATCCGTGCCATCGCCGAGCGCCATCTGCGTGATCCGAAGCACGTCAAGATCCAGACCAAGACCCAGACCGTTACCGCGATCGAGCAGGCTCATCTGCTGGTTCACGCTGACCAGAAGACCTCGGCTGTACTGAGCCTGCTGGAAGTCGAAGACTTCGACGCCCTGATCATGTTCGTCCGCACCAAGCAGGCGACCCTGGACCTGGCAAGCGCCCTTGAAGCCAAAGGCTACAAGGCTGCTGCACTGAACGGTGACATCGCTCAGAACCAGCGCGAGCGCGTTATCGATTCCCTCAAGGATGGCCGTCTGGACATCGTTGTAGCGACCGACGTTGCTGCCCGTGGTCTTGACGTTCCGCGTATCACCCACGTATTCAACGTGGACATGCCGTACGATCCAGAGTCCTACGTTCACCGTATCGGCCGTACCGGTCGTGCCGGTCGCGAAGGTCGCGCACTGCTGCTGGTGACGCCTCGTGAGCGCCGCATGCTGCAAGTGATCGAGCGTGTTACCGGTCAGAAGGTTGCGGAAGTCCGCCTGCCGGATGCCCAGGCCGTTCTGGATGCCCGCATCAAGAAACTGACCAACAGCCTGTCGCCACTGGTCGCTGATGCCGAATCGACTCACGGTGATCTGCTGGATCGTCTGACTGCCGACATCGGCTGCAGCCCTCGTGCCCTTGCCGCTGCACTGCTGCGCAAGGCTACCAACGGTCAGGCACTGACCCTGGCAGCCATCGAGCGCGAGCGTCCACTGGTTCCGAACAACGCCCCGCGCGGTGATCGTCCAGAGCGCAGCAGCGACCGTGGTGATCGTCCTGAGCGTGAGCGTCGTGCGCCGGTTCCATTGGCCGAAGGCCGTGCTCGTTGCCGTACCGCGCTGGGTGCGCGTGATGGTATCGCTGCCAAGAACCTGCTGGGTGCCATCCTCAACGAAGGCGGCCTGGCCCGCGAAGCTATCGGCCGCATCCAGGTGCGTGACAGCTTCAGCCTGGTCGAGCTGCCGGAAGATGGTCTTGAGCGTCTGCTGACCAAGCTCAAGGACACCCGTGTTGCTGGCAAGCAGCTCAAGCTGCGTCGCTATCGCGAAGACTGATCGGCTTCTGAGCTGATAGGTCAATAAAAAATCCCCGACTGGTTCGGGGATTTTTTTGCGCTGAATTAAGGCGACTCGGCGTTTTCGGATTCAGCCGAACCGATAGATATCCATTCCGAGCGCACCCATGGTGAAGCCTTGATGGGCAACACTGAATGCTCCGCCTGCGCCCCGTGCGAAATACAGCGGCAGCAAATGCTCGTCACTCGGGTGCGCTCGCATCGCATGGGGGGCGAGACTGCGGTAGTGGTGCAGTGCGGCGTCATCGTCGTTTTGCAGCTTGTCGATCATCCAGTCACGAAAAGTCACAGCCCATGGCTCTGCGCTTCCGGGGCCGGCGTTCCAGTCCAGATCGCGCAGGTTATGCGTGATGCTGCCAGAGCCGATAATCAATACACCCTGTTCGCGCAGGCTGGCCAGCGCGCGGCCTACCCGTGTCTGGAGCTCGGGCCCCTGAAGGCTAGGCAGTGAGATCTGCACCACCGGAATATCGGCGTTCGGGTACATCAACGACAATGGCACCCAAACGCCGTGGTCGAACGGTCGTCTGCTGTCGATGCGTGCGGGCAGATCGCTGGCGGCCAGCAGCTCGACTATTGTGCGGCTCAGTTCAGGCAGACCTTTCGCCGGGTATTGCACCGCAAACAATTCAGCTGCAAAACCGCCGAAATCATGCCAGGTCTCGGGTTGTGGGTTGCCGTTGACGATCAGTTCGTGGCTTTCCCAGTGTGCAGACACCACTACGATGGCGCGAGGCCTGGGCAAGCTGGCGGCCAATCGCGTCAGGGCGGGGCCACTCTCGCCGGGCTCCAGCGCGAGCATGGGGGAGCCATGGGAAATAAACAGGCTTGGGAACATTTAACGCTCCAGAATATGAGAATGCCCCATAGTCGTTCATTCTCATGATCTAAATCTAATATAAGTTATGGCGCTTTTTGATCGAATTTTCAGGAGGTTTCATGCAGGCGGATTTTTGGCTGCAGCGCTGGCAGGCAGGACAGATTGGCTTTCATCAGGCGCAGGTCAATCAGGACCTGCGACAGCATTGGCCTCATTTGAGACTTGAGCCTGGGGCTCGGGTTCTGGTGCCGTTGTGCGGCAAAAGCCTGGATATGAACTGGTTGATAGAGCAAGGTTGCTACGTAGTCGGCGCAGAGCTTTCCGAGGCAGCGGTAGCAGGCTATTTCAATGAGCGCGGTGTGCAACCGCAAATCACGCGCAAGGGCGACTTAAGCGTCTATGCAGCGCCGGGCATCGAAATCTGGTGCGGCGATTTTTTCGCCCTGACGGCGCACGATATTGGTCACTGCACAGCCTTTTATGACCGTGCCGCCTTGATTGCCTTGCCTGCGGACATGCGCGAGCGCTATGTGCAGCAGCTTGAAGCGTTGATGCCTCAGGCATGCAGTGGCCTGCTGGTCACCCTTGAATACGACCAAAACCTGCTCGAAGGCCCGCCATTCTCCGTGCCGCACACGTGGCTGAAGGCGTTTGTATCCGGAAGCTGGGAAATCACGAAGGTCAGCGAGCAAGATGCGCTACACAGCAGTCCCAAGGCGTTGAGGGCCGGATTGGAGCGCATGGATGAGCACGTTTATAGGTTGGAGCGTCAATCGCGCTGAGTTGGGCCTGAATCCTTCTCCGATCGCAGAACCGTTTGGCGCAGAACGTCACGAACTGCATTCCTATGTGGAGCGTGAGCAACGAGAGGTGTCCGGTAGAACACCTCTCATTGCTGTGCGCGGAGCGAAAGCTATCGCGTTGGTAGGATCAACCGCGGCGGCGCAGGGCCTCGATGCGTTGCTCCAGTGGCGGGTGGCTCATGAACAGCCCTGCCAGGCCTTTCTTCAGACCGGCGTTGATACCGAACGCCGTCAGACTGTCAGGCATGTTCACCGGTACGCCCTGTTCGGAACGCAGGCGTTGCAGCGCACCGATCATCGCGTCCGTACCGGCCAGTCGGGCACCTGCGTCGTCAGCGCGGAATTCGCGTTTGCGCGAGAACCACATGACGATGGCGCTGGCCAGAAAGCCCAATACCAGCTCGGCGAAAATCGTCGTGATGTAGTAGGCAATGCCCTGACCGTTCTCGGTCTTGAAGATCACCTTGTCGACGAAGTTGCCGATGATGCGGGCAAAGAACATCACAAACGTGTTCACCACACCCTGCACCAGCGCCAGTGTGACCATGTCGCCGTTGGCAACGTGGCCGATTTCGTGCGCCAGTACGGCTTTCACCTCATCCGGCGAGAACCGCTCGAGCAGGCCCTGGCTTACCGCAACCAGTGCATCGTTCTTGTTCCAGCCCGTGGCGAATGCGTTGGCTTCATACGCCGGGAAAATACCGACTTCCGGCATCTTGATGCCCGCATCGCGGGACAGTTGTTCAACGGTCTGCAGCAACCATTGCTCATGGCGGGTGCGAGGCTGACTGATGATCTGAGTGCCGGTACTCATTTTCGCCATCCACTTGGAGATGAACAGCGAGAACAACGAGCCCGCGAAACCGAACACAGCGCAGAAAACCAGCAGCTGATTGAGGTTCAGATCAACCCCGTTGGCCGCCATGAACCCATTGAAGCCAAAAAGGCTCAGGGTGATGCTGGCAATCAGCACGACCGCAAGGTTAGTGGCCAAAAACAGCAAAATGCGCATCATGGTCGAAACGTTCTCCTCAGGTAAATATGTAACTCGATGCCGGGTATATAAGGTGATGCCCGCTGCTATTCAACAGAGGGACTATTTCAAACTGTGTCCTATTCACGCAATCGATGGTAATCCCGCAAAGCTGAACGGTGCCTGAGCCAGAGTGGTCGATGCCTGAAGGGTTGAGGGCGGGGCGCTCAGGTTGTTTTGGCAGGGCACAAATAAACTGCCCCGAACAGGTCGGGGCAGGGATGCGGCGCGAGAGGGGGCGGTGTCTGTTTACTGACGATAACCCTTCAGGAAGTTACCGATGCGGCCAATGGCCTGCTCCAGCTCATCAACGCGCGGCAAGGTCACGACGCGGAAGTGATCAGGGTAGGGCCAGTTGAACGCCGTGCCTTGAACCACCAACAGTTTTTCCGAGAGCAGCAGATCGAGGACGAACTTCTCGTCGTTGAAGATCGGGCAGACCTTCGGGTCGATACGCGGGAACGCATACAGCGCGCCCATCGGCTTGACGCAGCTGACGCCGGGAATATCGTTGAGCAGCTCCCAGGTGCGGTTGCGTTGCTCCAGCAGACGGCCTGGCGGCAGGATCAGGTCATTGATGCTCTGATAGCCGCCCAGTGCGGTCTGGATGGCGTGCTGGCTCGGCACGTTGGCACACAGGCGCATGTTGGCCAGGATGTCGATGCCCTCGATGTAGCTCTGCGCGTTGTGTTTCGGCCCGGAAATGGCAATCCAGCCGGAGCGGAAGCCAGCGACCCGATACGACTTGGACAAACCGTTGAAGGTCAGGCACAGCAGGTCCGGCGCCAGCGAGGCAGTGCAAATGTGCACGGCGTCGTCGTAGAGGATCTTGTCGTAGATTTCGTCGGAGAACACCACCAGATTATGCTGGCGAGCCAGCTCCAGCATGCCCAGCAATACCTCACGGGAATACACTGCGCCGGTCGGGTTGTTCGGGTTGATGATCACCATGGCCTTGGTGTTCGGCGTGATTTTGGCCTTGATGTCTTCAAGGTCCGGCCACCAGTTGGCCTGCTCGTCGCACAGATAATGCACCGGGCTGCCGCCGGACAGCGCCACTGCTGCGGTCCACAAGGGATAATCGGGTGCCGGAACCAGCACTTCGTCGCCGTTGTTGAGCAACGCCTGCATCGACATCACGATCAGCTCGGACACGCCGTTACCCAGATAGATGTCTTCGATGCCGACGCCTTCGACCTGCTTCTGCTGGTAATACTGCATCACAGCCTTGCGGGCGCTGAACAGGCCTTTGGAGTCGCTGTAGCCCTGGGCAGTCGGCAGGTTGCGGATCACGTCCTGCAGGATTTCGTCCGGCGCCTCGAAACCAAACGGTGCCGGGTTGCCGATGTTCAGCTTGAGGATGCGATGGCCTTCCTCCTCCAGGCGTTTGGCGTGCTTGAGCACCGGCCCGCGAATGTCGTAGCAGACGTTTGCGAGCTTGTTCGATTTGTTGAACTGCATGGTGATGATCCCGAAAATGGACGAGCTGTTGCCGGCTTGCAATGAAGGTCGCAGCACGTTCGCCATGAAAATGGGTTTGTATGCGACAAACGCGGGTGCCAGACTGACGTCTGACCTGGCGCAATCATACGTGCCACCTGATCTGTGGAAAAGGTACAGATCGGGGTTTTTCGAATTCGGAGGTGTACCTGTGGACAAGTTGCAGAAAACGCTTGAAGAGTGGAAAGAGATGCTCGACCCGGCGCAGTATCAGGTTTGCCGCCTGAAAGGCACCGAGCGGCCGTTTTCCGGTAAGTACAACGAGACAAAGACAGAAGGCGTCTACCACTGCATCTGCTGCAATGAGCCGCTGTTCGATTCCACGACCAAGTTCGATTCGGGCTGCGGCTGGCCCAGCTTCTACGCACCGCTGGAAGGCAGCGCGGTGGTCGAAGTGCGCGATGTCAGCCACGGCATGATTCGTACCGAAGTGGTCTGTGCCAAATGCGACGCCCACCTGGGTCATGTGTTTCCCGATGGTCCGCCACCGACCGGGCTGCGTTACTGCATCAACTCGGTATGCCTGGACCTGGTCCCGCGCCAGTAGCCGTGAGATTGCTGTGCCGCTGCGTGCAGCGGCTCCGGGCTTATCGACCCGTATCAATACCGAAAATTGGCGTGCGCCGCGCTTCGTTGCAGGCTAACGTCAGTGCTCACATTCCGATCCAGTCACCGCCTAGCCTTGAGGCCTCTTTTGATGAGTGAAAACCTGCTGAGTATCCCGGTCACTACGATCAAGGGAGAACAGAAAACCCTGGCCGATTACGCTGGCAAGGCGGTGCTGGTGGTCAATACAGCCAGCAAATGCGGCTTCACCCCACAATATAAAGGCCTGGAAAAACTCTGGCTGGACTACAAGGATAAAGGGCTGGTGGTGCTGGGGTTCCCTTGCAATCAGTTCGGCAAGCAGGAGCCGGGTGACGAGAGCGCGATTTCCGGGTTTTGCGAACTGAACTACGGGGTCAGCTTCCCGCTGTTCAAGAAGATCGACGTAAACGGCGCTCAGGCCCATCCCTTGTTCGTTCAACTCAAACAGCAGGCACCGGGGTTGCTGGGGAGCGAGCGAATCAAGTGGAATTTCACCAAGTTCCTGATTGGCAGGGATGGCGCGCTGGTCAAGCGTTTCGCGCCGTTGACCAAGCCCGAGGAACTGACGGGTGAAATCGAAGCGCTGCTGCGCTAAGCCGTTTCAGCGGATGTCAGCGATGGGAATCCACTGGTCCAGAATGCCCGCCAGTTCGGCGCGCCGGAACGGCTTGGCGAGGTAGTCGTTCATGCCTGCCGCCTTGCAGCGCTCTCGCTCATCGGGCATGGCGTTGGCGGTAAGCGCCACGATCGGCAGGTTTGGCCAGCGGCCGCTGCTGCGGATCTGGCGGCTGGCTTCATAGCCGTCCATGACCGGCATGTTGCAGTCCATCAACACCAGGTCAAAGTGGCCTTGCTCCAGTTGTTCCAGGGCCTCGCCGCCGTGACTGCTGATGATCACTTCGCACCCCAGCTTGCCGAGGATGCCCTTGGCCACCAGTTGATTGACTGGGTTGTCTTCCACCAACAGTACTCTGGCCATGCGCTGAGCCGTTTGCTCTGGCGCTTTTGTGTCCCTGACGCCTGTCTCTTCCTGACCGAGTACGCGCCGCAGCGTGTGGTAAAGCGCGTTGCGCGCCAGCGGTCGAGCCTGCTGTTGCAGCGGGGCAAGGGCTGTAACCTGTTCGCCGGGCATGAAATTGCCATAGGCGGTGACCAGCAGGATCGGCACGGGTGTAGTGGGGCGGATCGCAAACAGGCACTCGGGGCAGTCGGTAATGACCAGGTCCGGGCTGCTGTCGAGGTCCACGTCTTCCGGGCGATCATCAATGCTGCGTCGTTTGAGATCGACCCCCCAGGTTGGCAGCAGGTTGCCAAGCAATTCCACCAGGCCGCTGCCGGCCGAGCTGACCACAGTGACCCGGCCCCTGAGCGCGGTCTGAGTGACTGCAGGTACATGCACCGGCAACGGCAATTCGGCGCAGAACTGACTGCCGAAGCCGGACTGCGACTGGATACTCAGCGTGCCATTCATGGCTTCACAGAGATTATTGGTCAACGCCAGACCCAGCCCGGTGCCGCCATACTGCCGAGTGATGGCGGTTTCTGCCTGAGTGAACGGCTGGAAGATTTTCGCCTGGGCGTCCTGCGCAATCCCGATGCCGGTGTCGCGGACTTCGATGCGCACCCGGTTTTCTCCGCTGACGTCCTTATGGTGAGTCAGACGTACATCCACGCGCCCGAAACGGGTGAATTTGAGTGCGTTGGACAGCAGGTTGCTGACGATCTGCCGCACACGGGTCGGGTCGCCGGTAACCATGGCCGGAAAGTCCGGCGCAATCAGGCAGGTCAGCTCTACGCTGGGCGCCGCGTTTTGTGACAGCAGGTTGGCGGTGTCTTCGATCAACACCCCCAGGTCGAAGGGAATGCGCTCGATCTCCAGATGACCGGCATCGAACTTGGACATGTCGAGAATATCGTTGAGCAGTTCGACCAGCACCTTGCCGGAGTCGTGGGCGATCATCAGTTGCTGGCGCTGCTCGGCGCTGAGCGGGCTGTCCAGTGACAGCGCGAGCATGCCCAGCAGGCCGTTGAGCGGCGTGCGGATTTCGTGGCTCATGTGCGCCAGAAACGCCGAGCGCGCATGGGCCATGTCCAGCGCCGTACTGCGTGCTATCTGCAGTTCCTCGTTGGATTCGCGCAGGCGTATGTTGCTGGCCTTGAGCTCATTGGTGCGTGCCGAAACAATGTTTTCCAGCTCGTTGAGATGTTCGGTCAGCCGATCTTCGGCCGCGCGCCGTCTGGAGAACTCGCTGCTCATGGTTTCGAACTGACGATTGAAGGTCGCCACCAATACGCCGATTTCATCCTGCTCATGGTGAGGCGGGCAGGTTATTTTCCCTTGGTCGGGGTTGCGCGGATCGCGACTGCTCAGTTCGCGGATCACCCTTACCAGCGGTTTGGTCAGGGTGGCATAGAACAGAATGGTCAGAATGCCGGCCAGCGCCAGGCTGCGCACGAAGCCGTTGAGCAAAGTGATCTCGGCGCGCTGCAGAAAGTGGCTGCCGAACGCGAAGGTGTCCACGGTCAGGTACAGTGTGCCGATGGTTTCATCCGGCAAATGGTTGAGGTGCAGTTTTTCCTGAAACTGGCGGCTTTCACCGAACAGCCAATCGCTGAACACCCGATAGCGCCCTGTCGCCATGGGGCGTTCGACGCTTGCGAGCACGGCGTCATTGTTATCGGTCAGTCTGGCGCTGACCACGGCAGGGGAGCGCAGCAGCCCGAGTGTCAGCTCCTGAGCCAGCTCCGAGTCGATGTTGTAGGCAATGCGCGATGCCGGGTTCTGGATGATTTCCAGCAGTGATTTGATTTCGCGATTGATGGACGCGTCTTCGCTGGCATAATCGATTGCAATCTGGAACAGGCTCAGCAAGGTGCCCAGCGCGAAGCCGATCAATACAGCCAGGCGCGCCTGCTTGAACGAAAGCCTGTTTTTGAGCGATATATCCATGAGTACTTACTGCCACTTCTGGTTGGCCAAGCATAGCTGATAGGCACTGCTGACCAATCAGTTAAATATAAGGAGATCCCGTGGATTCTCGGTTGGATGCTTTTCTGCAACGCGCCGATGCCGTGCTGGCCCGGCTGGAACCGCTGTTGCCAGCCGTGCGCGAGCCGGTCGACTGGTCACAGACGCTTGCCGCGCGCTGGGTGCAAGAGGGCCGTAGCGGCTACCTGATGCCGTTGCAGGTGAGCCTGGATACGCGCCTGACCGATCTGATCGGCGTCGACCTGCAGCGCGACCAGTTGGGGCGCAATACACGTCAGTTCATCGATGGCCTGCCTGCCAACCATGCCTTGCTCTGGGGTTCTCGCGGCACCGGCAAGTCGTCCCTGATCCGCGCTCTGCTGGCCGAGCACGCTTCGGCCGGTTTGCGCCTGATCGAGATCGAGCGCAATCACCTGGGCGACTTGCCCCGCGTGGTCGAGCAATTGCACAAGCTGACGCAACGTTTCGTACTGTTTTGCGATGACCTGTCGTTCGAGTCGGGTGAAGGTGACTATCGCGTGCTGAAAAGCGTGCTTGACGGCTCGCTGGAGCAGGCGCCGGATAACGTGTTGCTGTATGCCACCTCCAATCGCCGCCATCTGGTGCCCGAGAAGGAAAGCGACAACGTTGACTGGAAGCACGTCGACGGCGAGCTGCACCCCAGCGAAGCCGTGGAAGACAAGATCGCATTGTCTGACCGCTTCGGCCTGTGGCTGTCGTTTTATCCGTTTACCCAGGAACATTACCTGAACGTGGTCGAGCACTGGATCACGCAACTGGCAGACAAGGCCGGCTTGCAATGGCAGCGCGACGAAAGCCTGGAAAAGGCCGCGATTCGCTGGGCGACCGCGCGTGGCAATCGCAATGGCCGCTGCGCGTATCAATTTGCACGTTACTGGGTAGGACTTGAATTGTTGGAGCAACACACATGATCGATTTGCAAAACACCGGTGCCGGCCTCAATGGCTACGGTCTGCTGGCCGCCCAGCTTGAGGCATTGCTGGCAGACGAGCGCGACTTCATCGCCAATGCGGCGCAGTTCTCGGCATTCCTCTATACGCAGATCGACGATCTGAACTGGGCGGGTTTTTACCTCAATCGCAACGAAGAGTTGGTGCTGGGTCCGTTTCAGGGGCAGATTGCGTGCGTACGCATTCCCTTTGGTCGCGGCGTTTGCGGGGCGGCGGCGCAGAGTCGGCAAACCCAGCGTGTTCAGGACGTTCACGAGTTTCCCGGGCACATCGCCTGCGACAGCGCATCGAACAGCGAGCTGGTGGTGCCGTTGATCAAGGACGGGCGTCTGATCGGCGTGCTGGACCTGGACAGTCCGAGTGTGGGGCGTTTCAACGAGGTGGATCAGGCGGGGATCGAACGTCTGGCGGCTATCTTTCTGGCATCGACCGACTGTTGAGCCGCTCGACCTGCCGCTGTCCGGAGCATAGGTCCGGCAGCGGCGGGGCAGTCATCAATCGTAGATGACTTTCTTCTTCCATTCGGATTCGGTTTCGTCTGCCTTCAGGCCTTCGGTCAGCGCGTTGTCGTCGTCTTCGGATGGCGCGGTATTGGTCAGTACCATCGAGTTGGCGCGGGCCAGTTGTTTTTCCATCGCCAGCAACTGCTGTTGGTACGTCACCGGGTCCGGCTGGTTGCGCAAATACTGCACGCCGCGTTCGAACGCCAGACGAGCCTGGCCCGGCTGGTCCTGACTGAGGGCCATCTGACCGAGGTTATTGAAGAACTCGATGTGCAGCGTGACCAGAATCGTGCGGATTTCGCGGATCCAGTGTTTGGCTTCGCTGGTTTGCAGAAAGCCGTCATGCGCAGCGCGGGTCACCTGACCATGCAGGGCTTCCAGAAGGAAACGCACGTCCTTGGCCTTGGCTTCGGTCTGGATCGGCGTGACCGGGTTGGGGATGTCGATGCGTTCGCCCTTGCCGATCTGCTCTTCCAGCTCGCCGATGCGGTGCTTGAGTTGAGCGTTACCCTTGTCCAGGCTGAGCATGCGCTGCACGACGTTCAGTTCCAGACGCGTAAGCAGCAGCTTCAAGGCTGGCGACATCAACTGGCCGGGGAATACTTCGGTGATTTCGCTGCAGCGACGCAAGCGATCACTGAGTTCGACCTTGGTGCGGGCCTTCTCCAGTTTGCCGTTTTCAGCGACGTGATTCAGGTAGCCGATCGCGATGAGCAGAGCGATACCTGCTACTACCATCAGCGTGATCATGAGTGGAGTCACTGTGCAAACCTCATTTGTTCAATTAGTTTTAGTGCGAGTGTAGTGGCTAAGCACTACTGCGCATAGATGTCCCTCCTGGAGTTTGTCGGCATCTCTTCTATATAGATTAGGCAGCTGAATGATTGGCGACAGTCGGTCAGCGTCCGAACGGCATCGAAGTTATTGATTTCAATAAATTTTCACATGGGGGTTGACGACCCCTCAATCCATCCATAGAATGCGCGCCACTTACAGCGTAAAGCACACAGCGTAGCGCAAATAAGTAGTGAATGTTGTACGTGTGTCCCCTTCGTCTAGTGGCCTAGGACACCGCCCTTTCACGGCGGTAACAGGGGTTCGAGTCCCCTAGGGGACGCCATTATTGCGGGAATAGCTCAGTTGGTAGAGCACGACCTTGCCAAGGTCGGGGTCGCGAGTTCGAGTCTCGTTTCCCGCTCCAATTTTAAGCAGCTTTGCCTCCGGGCAGGGTTGAGTGAAACCAGAACACATCTTCGGATGATGTCTGGAACTGAAACACACACCATTGTGTTTCAGGCAGTGTCCCCTTCGTCTAGTGGCCTAGGACACCGCCCTTTCACGGCGGTAACAGGGGTTCGAGTCCCCTAGGGGACGCCAT
>NZ_LKEK01000046.1:0-97922 GCF_001466905.1 Pseudomonas sp. ICMP 3272 | reverse complement strand
CGTGCCAATGCTCCGCGTTGGCATGCAGTTCGTGACGCTCCGCGTCACAGATCTGCGCCGCACCACCTATTCAAGAGAGGACGCAGAGCGCCCAGAACGGCATTCCCACGCTGGAGCGTGCGGAACGATAATCGTCAGAGCACCATCGTGCCAATGCTCCGCGTTGGCATGCACTTCGTGACGCTCCGCGTCATAGATCTACAGCCTTGTCCGGTAGCAAATGCAGCCGAGACAAGGTTTCAGTAGCAATAAAAAAAGCGGCTACCTCGATAGCCGCTTTCCATTTACCTCAATAACGCATCACTTCGGCAGTTTGAACGCCATCACGTAGTCACCCTGTTTGGTGCCCAGTGAGCCGTGACCGCCCGCAACGACCAGCACGTATTGCTGACCGTCCTTGCCGGTGTAGGTCATCGGGGTGGTTTGCGCACCTGCGGGCAGGCGGGCTTCCCACAACTGCTTGCCGTTACGCACGTCATAAGCACGCAGGTACTGGTCAAGCGTAGCGCTCATGAACGCCAGGCCGCTGGCGGTGGTGAACGTACCACCCAGGCTTGGAACGCCCATGGTCAGCGGGAGCGGGATCGGCGAGCTGTCGCGCACGGTACCGTTCTTGTGCATCCAGATGGTCTTGTGGTTGGTCAGGTCGACTGCTGCCACGTAACCCCACGCGGGTGCCTGGCAAGGCAGGCCCATCGGCGACAGCAGTGCTTCCAGGATCACACCATAAGGCGCGCCCTTGTTCGGCTGTACGCCTTCGGTTTCGCTCTTGCGACCCGGGCCGCCTTCAACTTCGGCAGACGGTACCAGCTTCGAACGGAAAGCCATGTAGTTAGGATTGACGAAGGCGATCTGACGCACCGGGTCGACGGAAAGACCGCCCCAGTCGAACACGCCGAAGTTACCCGGATAAACGATCGAACCCTGCAGTGAAGGTGGTGTGAACGGACCATCGTAGCGCAGCGACTTGAAGTCGATCCGGCACATCATCTGGTCAAACGGCGTCACGCCCCACATGTCGCGCTCCTTGAGCGGCGGCGGCATGAAGTTCAGGTCGGACTTGGGCTGGGTCGGCGAGGTGTGATCGCCCGCGACAGCGCCTTGCGGGACCGGCACTTCATTGATCGGCACGATCGGTTTGCCGGTGCTGCGATCCAGCACGTAGATGCTGCCCTGCTTGGTCGACGCCAGCACTGCGGGTTTGACGCCGTCAGCGGTTTTCATGTCCAGCAGCGTCGGCTGACCGCCCACGTCCATGTCCCACAGGTCATGGTGAGTGAACTGGTAGTCCCAGCGCACGCGGCCGGTAGCGATGTCCAGTGCAACCAGGCCCGCGCTGTACTTCTCGGACTCTGGCGTACGGTCGCCGCCCCACTGGTCAGGGGTCTGGTTACCCATCGGCAGGTAGATCATGCCGAGCTTTTCATCGACGCTGAACATGGACCACATGTTCGGCGAGTTGCGGGTGTAGATCTTGCCTTCGGCAATCGGTGCAGTTTCTTCCGGATTGCCGCTGTCCCAGTTCCACACCAGACGGCCGGTGTGCACGTCATAGGCGCGGATCACGCCGGACGGCTCGTCCATGGAGACGTTGTCAGTGACGTGGCCACCGATAATCACCAGGTCCTTGGTGACCGCGGGTGGCGACGTGGAGTAGTAGCCGCCCGGAGCGAAGGTGCCCATGTTGGCGGTCAGGTCAACCGAACCCTTGTTGCCGAAGTCTTCACACATCTTGCCAGTATCGGCGTTCAGCGCGATCAGACGGGTGTCGGCAGTCGGCAGGAAGATTCTGCGCGGGCAGGCAGCACTGGCAGTGGCCGTGCCGTCAGCAGCCGGGACCGTCGGGCTTTGCGCCGGGGCGCTGGCGGCGTAGGCAGCGTCGTCATGATAGGTGACGCCACGGCAGGTCATGTGCGCCCAGCCCTTGAAGTTGGCTGCGTTCTGAGTGCTGAGCTTCGGATCGAAGCGCCAGATTTCCTTGCCCGAATCCGGGTCAAGCGCGATCACCTGGCTGTGCGGCGTGCACACATAAAGCATGCCGTTGACCTTGAGTGGGGTGTTCTCGGCAGTCGTTTCCCCCGGATCGTTCGGCCCCGGAATGTCACCCGTGCGATAGGTCCAGGCCGGCTCCAGCTTGTTGACGTTTTCCGGCGTGATCTGCGCCAGCGGCGAGTAACGGTCACCGAAGGCGGTGCGGCCGTAGGACTGCCAGTCGCCGTCAGGCATGGCTGGGGCGGTGTTGGTCGTGCCAGCCGTCTCGCGGTCCAGCTGGCCCTCGATACGACCCGGATTGGTGAACTGGCTCGCCAGCGCGGTCAGGCCGGCCAGCACCACAGCGATGCTCAATGCACCGGTGCCCATGCGTGCCGGACCGTTGCGCAGCAGTGGCTTACGGAACCACGGCAGCAGCAGGACGATGCCCAGTGCGAACCACAGCGCCAGGCGTGGCACCAATTGCCACCAGTCGAGACCGACTTCCCACAACGACCATACAGTGCTCGCGAACAGCAGCAGTGCATAAAGGCCCAGCGCAGCCGCGCGACCCGTGATCAGCAACACGCCGGTCACGGCGAAGCCGATACCGGCCAACAGGTAATACAACGAGCCATCCAGTTGCAGCAGTCGGGCACCACCGACCAGCAAGGCCAGCCCCATCAACAGGATCACCAGCCCGAGCAGGGTCGGCAACAGGCGATTTCTATTTGAAGCACCGTCAGTGCTCATAATGCGAATCTCCGCGAGAAGTAAGTAATTGAAATCTTTTTTTAAGCATCGCCTGCCCTGGCGCCATTCCTTGAAGCTGCTTGTTGAGACGAATCGCCGACGGTGGAATTAAACCGTCAGGCAGAGCGCGGCTGCACGTTCGGCTGGCGCGGTCGTTGAGTCGTAGACCATTACCGCCCGAATTCGTGCATAGGCTTTTTGTCCGAAGGAACATCTGCAGAAGGGGGAATCTTCAATCCTTAACCCGGCAATGATAGGGCGCTAACGATTTTTCTAAAAGCGAAAAACCTGACATGGATCATTGCAACGCCGGCAACAGTGCTGCAGGTCGACGGTGTTTTATGAAAGCGCGGCGCTTACAATGGCAGACTTTCGGGAAGCACCTGCGTACTCCAGAGATCCGTTCAGGTTCGTCTCTTCTTATTTCGTTGCAAGGCTCATCATGACAACACCCAATTCCGACCCGTTGCACGGCGTCACGCTGGAGCAGATCCTCAGGGCGCTGGTCGAACATTACGAATGGTCCGGCCTCGCCGAACGCATCGATATTCGCTGCTTCAAGAGCGATCCGAGCATCAAGTCCAGCCTGACCTTCCTGCGCAAGACACCCTGGGCGCGGGAAAAGGTCGAAGCGCTGTATGTGAAATTGCATCGCAGCAAGGGCTGGTAACAGGCCCGCCAGACAGTCCGGCAGGGACGCCGGCACGCAAGGATACCGATTGATGCTCAGTGAACATCCACAACCTGCGCAGGGACAGCGCTATTACGCCCTTGTGGCCGCTTGTCTCGGCTGGTCGGGATTGGTGATTCAGCTTTACCTGATCCTGATTGGCCGTTATGCCGATCACGCCAGTCTGCTGGGTGGGCTGGTGCGCTTTTCAAGTTTTTTCACCGTACTGACCAATACGCTGGTAGCGGTCGCCCTGAGTTGTGCGCTGACAACACGGCAGTCGGCAGGCCACCGGTTTTTCCGGCATCCGGTGGTGTGTGGTGGCATTGCGGTGAGTATTGCGCTGGTGGGCATCGCCTACAACATTCTGCTGCGCCACTTGTGGCACCCGGAAGGCTGGCAGTGGGTGGCCGACGAACTGCTGCACGACATAATGCCGCTGGCGTTCGTGCTCTATTGGTGGCTGTACGTGCCCAAGGGTACGCTGCGTCTGAGCCATGTAGTGCTCTGGGCGATCTATCCGATCGTCTACTTCGCCTATGTCCTGCTGCGTGGCCACATGTTCGGTGATTACCTGTACCCGTTCATCGATGTCGGCACGCTCGGTTTCCCGGCGGCATTCATCAACGCGCTGGGCGTGCTGCTCGGTTTCGTGCTGATCGCATTGGTGCTGCTGGCAGTTGATAAACGGGCGTCTCGTCGTACGCGGTGAGTCGCCCGGTCCTGCTCATTCTTCAGTGCTGTCCAGCTTCCAGTAACCGGCGGCCTTGACGAAGTCCTCTTCCAGGCCGAACTCGTCGAGCAGCACACGACGTAACTTGCGTGACAGCGCGGATTCGGTCGCGACCCAGGCGTACAGCTTGCCCTCGGGCATCTCCAGACGACGCGTGACGTCCAGCAGACTCTGTTCGCCGCGTACGATCCAGATCACGTCGACCTGTGCGGCACTGTCGAACACCTGCTGTTCCTGCGGGCTGGCCACTTCGACCACCACCAGCGCAGCACGATTGGCGGGCAGCGATTCAAGGCGTCGGGCGATGGCCGGAATGGCTGTTTCGTCGCCGATCAGCAGGTAGCTGTCGAACATGTCCGGCACCACCATCGACCCCTTTGGCCCGGCGATGTGCAGGAATTGCCCGGGCGCTGCCTGCGCGGCCCAGGTGGCCGCCGGGCCTTCGCCATGCAGAACGAAATCGATATCCAGTTCCCCGGTTTCTTCGTCGTAGCGACGCGGCGTGTAATCGCGCATCGGCGGGCGCGGCGTGTCCTTGTCGCCGGCAGGGTTCAGGTTTTCCAGCGCGGCCTGCTCTTCTGCCGTTTGCGGGAAGAACAGTTTGACGTGGTCGTCGGTACCCAGGCTGATGAAACCCGCCAACTCCGGCCCCTGCAAGGTAATGCGCCGCATCAGGGGTGTCAGTTCCGTGACCCGCACCACCTGCAGCTTGCGACGCTTGATTTCATGCATGACGCGATGGATTGACTGGGGCGAATTCATGCCGACTCCTCCGAGGCAGGTTGAGGCCCATCGACGACAGCCTTGGCCGTGCTGTTGAGCAGTTCGCTGACGCGCAAAATCTCTTCCGGGCTCCAGCGGCCATGGTGCATCTGCAGCGCGTGGCGCAGGTTGTGCACCGCTTCGTGGATTTCCGGCGGACGATCGTGGCCGCGCAGTGACCGCTTGCTGACATCTATGCGCATGCGCACACCTTCCAGCGCCACGGCCTGATTTTTCAGGGATTGGCGACCCGCATCGGTGATGGTGTAGAGCTTCTTGCCAGCCTGGGCGTCGCCGACCACCATTTCGCTTTCTTCAAGAAACGTCAGGGTGGGGTAGATAACGCCGGGGCTGGGGCAGTACGCACCTTCGAACAGACCTTCGATCTTGCGGATCAGGTCATAGCCGTGGGCGGGCTGTTCGGCGATCAACGCCAACAGCAGTAATTTCAGATCGCCAGGGGCGAAAACCCGAGGGCCACGTCCACCGCGTTCACGGCCCGGGCGTTTTTCAAAGCCGTCGCGATCTTCACCTGGTTCACGAAGATGCGGCGGACGGTGGTGGGGAGGGTGTTTATCTTCACGCATGTTTTTGCTCTCTGGTTACAAGTTAGATATACCTTAAGATATATCTTATTGTAATCACAGAGCTGGCAGACGAGCGGTCATTGCCGGTCAAACACCCTTGGGCGGATCGGCAAGCGGGGCGTTGCACATCGCCTGCCCATGATTCTCCAGGTACGGGGTCAGGATCGGAGCCATGCCTTTGAGTACCTGCACCGGCAGCGCCGAAGTAAAACGAAAGCCTTCGGCGGCGCGCCCTGGCACGAACGCGGTCAATGCGCCGAAGTGGTTGTCGCCGATATAAAACACAAAGGTCGCCGTGCGATTGATCGCCCTGGAACTGAGAATGCGTCCGCCTGCGCCGATGCTCTCGATCCTGTTATCACCCGTGCCAGTCTTGCCGCCCATCGCCAGCACGCTGCCGTCCTGCATCTTGAAGGTGCCTTGCACACGCTTGGCGGTGCCGCCATCCACTACCTGCGACAAGGCTTCGCGCATTGCCGCGGCAACTTCTGATGGCAGCACGCGCTGGCCCAGCTCCGGGTTGATGGTCAGTTCGGTGTCGTAAGGTGTATCAGCGGCAAAATGCAGACTGTCGATGCGCACGGGCGGCAAACGGATGCCATCGTTCTGGATAATGCCGATCAGCTCGGCCAGCGCCGCCGGGCGATCACCCGAGCTGCCGATAGCCGTTGCCAGCGATGGCACCAGATGGTCGAACGGATAGCCCACGCGCTGCCAGCGCTGTTCGATATCCAGAAACGCTTCGACCTCCATCATGGTCCTTACGCGGCTGTCGCGAGCGCTTTTGTGGCGACTCTTGAACAGCCAGCCGTAGACTTCCTGGCGCTCGTAACGACTGGCGGCCACGGCGTCCTTGAATTGTGCTTCAGGGTGTTTGAGCAGGTAGCCCACCAGCCACAGCTCCAGCGGGTGGACGCGGGCGATGTAGCCTTGATCGGGCAAGTCGTAAGTGCCCGGCCCATAGCCCTTGTACAAGTCGGCAAGACGCTTGTCGGTCAGCTTCGAGGTTGCTTTCGGCTCATCCAGATGCGCGCGGATGAACGCGTTGAACGTCGCTTGATCAGCCCCAGGCAGCAAGTAGCGATGCACGGCAGCCAGGCGAATGGCCGTGGGATGGATACCGTCCAGAAAAGTATCGAGGCGTTCCTGAGTGGTCTTTTCCTTGTAGCGTTTCCAGAAGCGCAGCAGGAACACCGTGCCCTCGCGGTCGGCAAACTGCGCGAGGTATTCCTGACGGCGCGGGTTGTCGTCATCCTTGAGCAACTCGGCACTGTTGTTGGGTGCCTGATATGTGCTGTAGCGCACCACATCGCGCATCAGACGAATGAACGGCAGGTTGATCGACTCACGCAACGACTCGCGCAGGGTGGGAATCCGCTCGTTGTCCTCACGCCGGAAGTTATTGAAACGGTGCATGCCGCCACCGGTGAAGAACGCTTCTGCCGGGCTGGCCGAATAGGTGCGGTCCAGTGCGGCCGAAAGCATTTTCGCCAGATCACGGTCCTTGTTCATCAGCAGGTAATCCACTGCCCAGCGAGTCAGCCGGTCCGGTTCTTCGACAGGCACTTTGCGCAGTTGCGCGGTACTCAGGTTCCCATACCGCCCATGCAGCTCGGCGATGATCTCCAGGTAAGTGGTCAGCACGCGCATCTTTGCGGTCGAGCCCAGTTCCAGCTTGCTGCCTTCGTTGATGTCGAAGGGCTGATCGGTGCTGTCGGTCTGCACCCTGACCCGCGAGCCATCCACGCCGCGTTCGAACAACGTGAAGCTATAGCGTACCTGGGTGGTACTGGCCGGGGTCAGCAGCCGCTCTCCCATCAAACCGGTTTTCGCAGCGAACTCAGGGTTGGCCAGGTCACGCAGGTATTGGCTGACGCTGCGCTGTAATTCGCCGTGCAGGGTGCTAGTGGCCGATAGATCAAGACGGTCCAGATCGTAAAGCGGGCGATTGAGCAGGTTCGACAGACGAGTGCGCGCGACACTGATGCCCTTGTTGGTTTCGATAGGCTGAATGGTCGGCTGCTGTGCCCAGTCACGGTAGGTAACCTGGGCGGCCAATGCGGCATCGGCCAGCGGTTGATCAATGACATTGGCCTGGGCCAGCAGGCGTAGGTGGCTATCGGTCAGGTCCGCCAATTCCAGGCGACCCTTGGCCAGATAATGCGACGGACGACGCTGAGCAATGACCAGTGACAGCACTTCGCGCAGGGCCAGTGCCTTATCGGCCAGCCGTTGTTTGTCAGTGGGGCTGGAGGCCAGTAATTCATTGGTTTTGGCAAAATCTGCACCGAACCACACCCGCAACCCTTCGGCCAGCCCGTGCACTTCACCGTGCCCCGGCACCGCGGACAACGGCACGCTGTTCAGGTAATCACGCACCACCCGTTGGCGTACCGCGAGGGTCTCGGTGCCCGGTTGATAGGCGCGAACACTGGCGGAAATCATCTGCCGCAACTTCTCTGAACCCGACAGCGTCAGCCCGTCGGGTGAGTGGCGATATTTTTCCAGTTGAGTCGCCAGCGTACTGCCGCCGGCCGACTGGCCGGGAAGGGCGAACATCTTCGCCATTTGCGACCACGCAGCCTTCACGAAGCGTGGCCAGTCCACTGCCGGGTTGGCCAAGGGTTGCTGCGGGTCCAGCAAGTCGCGGTTTTCGATAAACAGCAGGCTGTTCACCAGCAGTGGCGGAATAGCGGTAAAGGTCGGGTAAAACTGCTGCGGGTATCTGAACTCATACAACGGTTCATTTCGGCAATCAGTGATCGACAGGCCAGCCTGGGTTTTTTCCTCGTAAGGTACGAAGAAGCCATGCTGAACGTAGCGCATCAGCTCTGGAGAGAAACGGGTCTGGCGAGTAATCACATAATCGCGCTTGAGCAGGCGCTGCAGGAACTCATCCAGCGACGAATAGCCCAGGCGCCTGTCGAACGGCCCGTCACCGGGATACACCACGTCATGGCTCGGCCCAGGCTGCATTGAATAACTCAGGCTCGCGGCAAATCGGCTGAACTCACGCGCCTGCAGCCTTGAACTGCGGCTCTCCACGGTTATTGCAACACCCAGCGCAATGCAGGCCAGCACCACAATCACCCAAAACACCCGCCATCCGTATCGCTTGCGACGCGGACGCTTTGGCGCGCGTGGGTCATCCTGGCGGTCAGCTGACAGCGCTTCATGCTTGCTATCGGAATGCCGAAATACGCCCATAGTCGATTGTCCGGTCATCCTGTCAACGCACCTGACCCAAGCTTAGACGCTGGATGGGAATGTGGGGGAATTGTGTGGTGGTTTTCGAGATTGGCTGAGGCGATGCCTGGGCTGGCATGGCTTGTATGCTTTTTCGTCTAAGCACAGGATTTGACTGAAAAAAAATCAGTCATAGATAAGCGCCTGAAAACCAGTCTTTATAAATCCAGGCGCTGGACTTATAAAAGCCTATCGGTTATTTGTAGGACGTTTCTGATAATTGTTTCCAGCGCTTGATCTTGAATTAAACAGGTGATTACGTGCGTTTGTGTCTGGATTGCTATTGGCAATGTCTTACCACGCCATGGCACAAGTAGAAGGAGCTCCTGTCGTCAGTCAACAACCAATGTTGCAGGAACAGGCTGTACAAAACCCAAGCCATTCGAATCCTGTGGTGCTGTCGGACAAGATTCATCAGATCAGTCATATTCTGGAGAATACCTCCGCAGTTCATCAGTATAATTTCACCGCTACGCGCGGCCAGAATGTGCTGATTACAACGCCAGATTCGGATTACGACCAGAAATGGAGGTTGGAGTATCAGGTGGATGGCGGGGAGTGGCAGCCCAAGCGTCATTCATCGGCGCAGAGAATCGAAGGGCTCAATCCTGGTTCACAAGTCAATATACGTATTATCGCGACTGACGGTGCCAGGTTTGATACCACTGATTACAGCGTGGTGTTTGGCTCGTTTCCTCATATGCGTTATGACTTGCACCACGAAGAGGGCTTCAGGTTGATTCCCTATGGTTTCACCAAACCCGCTTTTCTGGCGACTCAAGCGCTCACAGAGGCAATGCTCGAGGTTACGTTTACCGACAGCAAGGCTTTTCCGCTGGAGGGCGGTGTTTTTGATTTCGAGCTCAGTATCAAACATCACCAGGCTAACGGGCAATACACCTCGGACAGTTCGGGGAAAATAATGCAGCGGGTAACGTTTAAACGCTGCGAGGGTGGTTTGCTCGCTGATAACTTCACTCACTTGAGTGAAAACGGGCGAGAAACCTGGAGTACTCGCTACGAGCCAAAAAAGTATTGGGCTAATAATAGGCTCGCTGAACAATTGGCGGATAAACCTCATGTGTACAACTTGGGGCTGATTTGCAATCGCTGGCTGATCAACTGGTCAAGGAACTGATTTAAAAAAACGCTCTGTCTGCCGTAGGCGCTACAGAGCGTTTTCTGACCGTCAGGCCCTCGTATCGATCAAGTGTGTCGAATCTTTTTCTGCTTTTTCTTTGATCTGACTTATCCAGATTTCACTAGGGTCATCTTTTTTGCTGAGTGCTATTTTTCCAAGATCAATGACGTTTTGAAAATTTAGCAGGTCCAGTTTGTAGGTTCCTTTGAATGTGTCTGTGTCATGGTCAGCCAGCGTCATGAGGATTTTGGCATGCGTGATCGCAGCATCCTTGAGATGGTTTTTTTGGTTGATGGCATCTGATAAATACTTGATTTCATTGGTGCCTAACTTATCGTCCAAGTCTATTATTTTAAGCTCGGCATCATCGCCTATCGTATAGCTGAAATTTTTACCCGTCAGGTCGGGCCGCAAATCTATAAGCTCCGCTCTGAACTCTTGGTAGAAACAGGATTGTAATTCCGACATGAGCAATGCATCCACATTAAGGTGCTCTAGATAAAGCTCTTTTGTCATTGGGCGAATGACTTTTTTAGTCGGGTCTTTCTCGTCGGGATGGTTGGAGGTGAATTGCAGCCACGGCTCTTCCTCACGCGTGTAGAAAGCATTTGCAAACTCTTCTTTTTTACTCAGTGCCGGTTTATCCTCAGGCGATCGTGGGAGGGGTTTTGTTTGAAGGTGGGTCAAGGGGCGCGACGGAGGAAGTAAAAAGTCGGAAGTAATAGTGCTAATGTACATTTTCTGCTCCTTGCTGAATGACTGTATCTTTCTTGTTATCGGTGAATGGGCTGGATACTTGGGCTGATAAAGCTGTGGGAAAATTCCTGGTCACAGGCTTTGTGTGATCTGCGTCACGAACCAACCGCATGTCACTGGTTATTCCGAGCGAAATATCAACGGCCTGTATTTGCATTCATCAAACGTGTACATCAACCAGAGGTTTTGGTTCTTCCTCACGCTTCGGCGCATAGCGCTCGATCTGGTAAATAATCGTGTCCATGAAATTGCCAATATGGTTGCGGCTGAAGATCTGTCCGTAGTCGATGACCTTGCTGTAATTCTCAAGGTTGAGCGTGTGCTGATCGCCGAATTTTTCCGTGTAATGGTCGAGTAGCGTCATCACGATTTTTGCGTGCGCACGCAGATCTTCTTTCAGTTGTTGACGTTCGTTCAGCTTTTCGGTCAGGTACGTGAACTCTGTCGGGGTGAGAACCTCGTCCGGGTCGGTCACCTGAATGTCCTGATTAAAGCCCAGCGTGAAGCCGAAATGCTTTTTTGACAGCTCAGTATTGAGGTAAAAAAGCTGCTGCTTGAAATCGTGGAAATTGTCGTACATACGGCATATGGTTTGGTCAAAATCCTTAATGCAGTTTTCCAGATACTTGCCTCGGATATCTTTTGCTTCCTTTTCAGACATGTTCTCTAAAATAGCGCGTCCTGCCGCCGAATTTTTGTAGCTGGAAAACCAAGGTGTCTCTTCGGTTGTATAGAATTCAGCGTTCGGGTCACGCGGTTTATCATGTGCCAGAGGGACATTGATCGGCAGAGCAGCAGATGAATTGAGGGGTGGCGAGCCTAAGAGAGTGCGCTGTTGATTTTGTAATGGAAAAGCCAAGGGGTTGATATACATGCTAGGCGCTCTTTGGTGTTAGTGATAGCTATCTAACGGCAGGCCTTTGCAAAACTTTGCCTGATAAGCGTGTAGGATATTTCCCAGGCTGTAGGTGGTGGTTGTTTTTGTAGGAGATTTCCTTAATTTCAATATGATGGTTGACTAAGTGTTCGGCTCTCTATTACGTCGATTTTGTCAGTGGCAACCTGCCTCTGCATAATCTGCGAGAGTATCTATGAATATTTATGGGGAAAAATGTGTTGGTTTTTGCTTGTTTTCTATCTTCGTGGTACTGGCATCGGCGTCCGGCGCTCACGCCAATACAGGTAGTGAGGATCCGGTCGTTGCATCAACTAACGAAACCAGCGAAACCGTTTTGGCTGAAGCTGTTCAAGAAATTTCCGAGCCAAGATTCACCGTCATGCTGGATAAGCTGCACTCGGTAGCAGATGCGTTGACAGTTAAATATCCTGTTCACTACTACGGTTTTGTGTCGCATCGTGGGCAAGATGTACTACTCTATGCGCCTGTTGGTGACCCGGTAACTAACGAGTGGAAGACCGAGTATTACGAAAATGGTGAGTGGGTTGCTCAGACACTTGAGACCAAGGTTTTTACAAATCTGACTCCCGAGGCAGAGGTGATTGTCAGAATCACGCCAAGAAACCCGTTAGTAGGGAGCACTCTCCCATACACCGTCAGATTTGGTTCCTACCCTGTTCTAAAAAGCTACGAACTGCTTGACGAGCCGGGTGTGATAAGGATTCCAAGTGGGTATACCAATCCTGACTGGTTGGCCACCCAGATTTATAAAGAGGCTGTTTTTGAGGCGAGATTTACCGACACCAAAGGCACGCCCTTGGAAGGCGGCATGGCGATTCTTGACCTGAGTTTTGGTAAAGCAGAACCTTCAATTGAGCATGTTGTAGTCAGTGATGCTACCGGCTTTGCTTCTCAGCGTATCGAGTTTGGACGCTGTTACGGTGGCGTGGAGGCCCAAGATTTTGTGCACGCACAAAGAGGTTTCAATACATGGAGAAGTCACTATAAAGTTGCTGGCTACACCGTACACAATTTTTCATTGGGACCAATGACAGCGACCCCTCATATTTTTTACATGGGGCATATCTGTACACAGACCGTTCTGCGAACTGTCGCTCCTCGTGGTTAACATTCAGCTCAGTCTGGCGAGCCGTTTGTCTCGCCAGACTGATTTCTCATACCGCCAAAGAAATATAGGAAAAATCTCGCTTTCAGCATTGCTCTGGACTTGCTGTATCCATTCGTCCTGCATTTTTTGCACGCTGGTGCTCATAATCCTGCCATAATCGATCACATCCTGAAAATTACTGATATCCAGTTTATATCGACCACCAAATGTTTCATGATCATGGTCAACTAAAGTCATGACCGTCTTTGCGTGCTGCTGTATTTGCTCTTTGAACTCTCTGAACCCGTTGATAGCATGGGTAAGCACTGATGTGTCATTCTCAGTCAGGCTGTTATCGTAGTCAATTATCTTGATGGACGCGCTTTCGTTCAGTGTAAAACCAAATTTTTTACTTGCGATGTCGGGGTGCGTTTCTTGCAGGTCTTTACGAAAACTGTCGTAGGTGACATTTATCAACGCAAGCTCCAGTACGTCGACTATTTTTTTATGCGCCACGTAGTCGAGCCGATTTGTAATGTGCTCGTTGATCGACTCCAATAACCACGGCTCTTTCTGATATTCATAAAATACATTTTCTTCTGTCTTTTTTGCTTCGGATGCAATGGCCTTTTCCAAGCCAGCATCTTCTGTCGGATCGCCATTTTTGGTGCCAGGTATCAGCGCCGTTTGTTGCAGGGTGTTTGCCTGATTCGGAATGCCATTAATGTTCAAAACGTTGCCCTCCCTTTGGTCTCATAACGAATAGCGGCCAGTTCCTGAAAAACTTGGCCTGATAAACCAGTAGGAGATTTCCGAGAGGGCGTGCAAACGTGACGCTGTTCTCAAGTAGTTAACAAGCGGGGCGATTTCCCCAGCCGCTTATTCAACTCCAGCCCATTGGCCATCAGCATCATCAAGCCGAGCCCGACAATCGCGGTAGTCACCTGCATAGGCCATGTATCACCTGCCAGTGCATTTGCCATGTCTGCCAGTGGCGCGAGCAATACGCCCAGGCAGAATACTTCCAGCGAATAACGGCCCATGCGGCAGGTCTGGCGGGCGGGCCAGTTTTCGAGCCAGGCGCTTGAGGTTGGCAGTAGTCGGGCGACGACGTAGACCAGTGCAAGGAAGTGCAGCAGGCGCGCGGGTGCCAGGTCGGTCTTGCTGATGGGGTACAAGGCGTCGAGGTGCAGGGTCGAGACTAGCGCGCTGTGCAGGCCGGGCCATTTTTCGCTGAAGGTCAGCATTCCGGCAATCACCACGTAGACGGCGGCCATCAGGAACAGCGGTTGTTGGCGCAACGGAGGTTGCACAGCAGTTGTGGCTGTTTCGCTGCGCAATGCACAGGCGCCGCCGAGGATGAACAGCAACTGCCAGGCCACCGGGTTGAAGTACCACACGCCACCGCCTTCATAGGCACGCAGGTTCCAGCCGAATAACGGCACCATCAGGTACAGCGCGATCGACAGGCCGACCGCCAGTTCCAGTTTGCGCAGCATCAATGGCAAGGTCAGGGGCAAGGTCAGCAGCAGGACGATGTACAGCGGCAACGGGTCGGTCAGGTTGGGCTTGAAACGCAGCAGCAGTTCATCGGCCAATGCCTGTTGCGGGTTGCCGACGAAGTATTCAAGGCCCATCTGCTGGACCATGTCGCGGGTTTCGACATGGTTGTTGGCGACGAAGACGATGCCCATCAGCAAGGTCAGCAGAAAGATGTGCACGACATACAGCACCCAGGTGCGGCGCAGGATCCGCACGCCAGCCACCAGCATGCCGTCGCGCCGGGCGATGCGCCCATAGGCCAGGATCGATGCGTAACCGGCAAGGAAAACAAAGATTTCCGCTGCGTCGCTGAAGCCGAAGTTGCGTACGGTCAACTGAGCGAGAGGGTTGTCCGGCACGTGATCCCAGAATATGAAGACCAGCGCCAGGCCACGAAAGAAGTCGATTCGATGATCGCGTCCGTTATTCATAACGGTGGACTCTTGAAAGTGCTAATGAGTAAAGATCGGCCACAGAGGCTCAGGTTCCAGGCCGGCGACCAGTGACGTTCGGCGGCGCGGCAGGGTGCCGTTAATTCGGCTCGATTGCAAAGTCACGCTATTACAGAATGTCTCTGGCACGCTGGTTCTGGCGGTTTCAGGGCGACAGCGGCTGCATGCGCGCGTTCGATCAAGCTCGCCGATGATGGCAATCAACAGCAATCATTCTCATCTTCTTTTATGTTACTGTATAACGATTGCAGTCAACTCACCGGAGAGCTAACCATGAAACCCGATATCCATCCTGCTTACCGTACTGTGCTGTTCCACGACACCGCTGCCGACGTTTACTTCCTGATCGGCTCGACCGTAGACACAGACCGCACGCAGCAGCACACCGACGGCAACACCTATCCTTATGTCGCACTCGACGTGTCCAGCGCCTCGCACCCGATGTACACCGGGCAGCAGCGCAAGACCACCAACGAAGGCCGGATCGCGGGTTTCAACAAGCGTTTCGCCACCTTTGGCTCTGGCGGCAAGAAAGAAACCGCAGCGGCTCAATGAGCTGTCTGACCTCCCGGTGATGGGCATTTCGCATGGATTGCCCACCACCGGGTTTTTTTTGTCTGAATTTCAGGTGTGCGGCCAATCATCTGCTGGACTAACAGCCGACATTGCTTTTATCTTCGCGGCCTGAAAAACAGGAGTAACCGCTTTGAAAAAGTCAGTCGCCATCGTTTTCGGTGGGCAATCCAGCGAGCATGAGGTTTCGTTGCAGTCGGCACGCAACGTGATCAATGCGATTGATCGTGATCGCTATGCGCTGACCCTGATCGGTGTCGATAAGCTGGGCCGCTGGTTGCGCTTCGACGAAGCCGACTACCTGCTCAATGCCAATGATCCTGCGCGGATCAAACTGAGTGCATCCGGCAAGCAGTTGTCGCTGTTGCCTGGCAGCACTGGCGGCCAGTTTGTCGAGGTCGAGACAGGCAAACCGCTGGCAGCTATCGACGTGGTATTTCCGCTGATCCACGGCGCGTTTGGTGAAGACGGTGCATTGCAAGGCGTGCTGCGCATGCTGGCCGTTCCGTTTGTGGGCGCTGACGTACTCGCCTCGGCGGCGTGCATGGACAAAGACGTGACCAAGCGTCTGCTGCGCGATGCAGGCATTGCTGTCGCGCCGTTCATGGTGCTCAGCCGTGGGGAAACCCTGTCGTTCGCCGATGCAGCCACGCAGTTGGGCCTGCCGATGTTCGTCAAACCGGCCAATCAAGGCTCGTCGGTGGGCGTCAGCAAAGTGTCTGACGAGGCTGGCTTCGTGGCTGCACTGGCATTGGGTTTCGAATTTGACCACAAGCTGCTGATCGAGAAGGGCATCGTCGGCCGGGAAGTGGAGTGCGCGGTACTGGGTAACTTCGATGCGCAGGTCAGTGTCTGTGGCGAAGTGATTGCCAACGACGAGTTCTACGCCTACGACACCAAGTACCTGAATGGCGACCAGGCGCGCATCGCGATACCCGCCGAGTTTCCCGCCGATCTGAGTGATCAGGTACGTGAAGTCGCGTTGCAGGCTTACAAAGTGCTGGGTTGCGCAGGGCTTTCGCGGGTCGATTTCTTCGTGACCGATATGCATGACATCATCATCAACGAGGTCAACACGCTGCCCGGCTTCACCTCGATCAGCATGTACCCCAAGCTCTGGCAGGCCAGTGGTCTGACCTATGCCGAACTGATCCATCGCCTGATCGTGCTGGCCCTTGAGCGCGCTGATCAGGCGCGTTTGCTGAAAACGGAAATCTTTGCATGAAGATAATCCGCATCGCGGCGGCGCTACTGGTCGGCACAGACGGCCGGACTCTTCTGGTGCGCAAGCGCGGCACTCAGGCATTCATGCAACCGGGCGGCAAGATTGAACCTGGCGAACCGGCACCGCGGGCGCTGGCCAGGGAGCTTGAAGAAGAACTCGGGCTGATCATCGATCCGCAGCAGGCGCTGTTTCTCGGCGAGTTCGTTGCACCGGCTGCCAATGAGCCGGGCTTTGAGGTGTGTTGTCAGCTTTACGAGGTCAGATCTGATGCCCAGGTTCTGCCCGCCGCCGAGATCGAAGAAGTACTCTGGGTCGGCGCAGACAGTCTTGCGGATGTGCATCTGGCTCCGCTGACACGCGACCTGATCCTGCCGTTGTACCGCCAGCGGCAAACCCGAGCGAACTGAACCCGTGTCGTCCTGTGCCTTGGCGCAGGACGATACTGTCAGCGAACCACGCTCACCCCGTCCAGCGTTGAAAACGAGGTGTCCTTGGCGGTCAGCAGGAAATCGCGCATGTACGGTGCATCGAGCATGTCGGCGCGAATACCGGCATACAGCGTTGCGAACAGCCCTTTCTCACCCAGGCGCTTGGCCTTCACATAACCGCGTGAGCTGTATTCATGCAGCGCCCAGTGCGGCATCCCACAGACCCCGCGTCCGCTGGCGACCAACTGCATCATCATCACCGTCAATTCCGAGGTTCGTACCTGTGCAGGCTCGATATCGGCGGGCTCCAGAAAACGGGTAAAGATGTCCAGTCGGTCGCGCTCCACCGGGTAGGTGATCAGCGTTTCGCTGAGCAGGTCTTCCGGAACAATGTACGGCCGGCCCGCCAGCGCGTGTTGATTGGCCACCGCCAGCATCGCTTCATAGGTGAACAGCGGCACGTAGGTGATGCCGGGCAATTCCAGTGGGTCGGACGTTACCACCAGGTCCAGGTCACCACGCGCCAGCGCCGGCAATGGCGCGAAAGAGAAGCCGGAAGACAGGTCCAGCTCGACCTCGGGCCAGGCATCGCGGAACTGGTCGATGGTCGGCATCAACCATTGAAAACAGCTGTGGCATTCGATTGCCATGTGCAGCCGTCCCGCCGTGCCGCCTGCCAGACGGGCAATGTCGCGCTCAGCACTGCGCAGTTGCGGCAGCATGGAGTCGGCCAGTTGCAGCAGGCGCAGACCGGCGCTGGTAAACCGTACCGGTTTGGTCTTGCGCACGAACAACGGCATGCCCATGCGCTCTTCCAGTTCCTTGAACTGATGGGACAGCGCCGACTGCGTCAGGTGCAGGCGTTCGGCGGCCTCCACAAGGCTGTCGGCCTCGCGCAGGGCGTGCAGGGTTTTGAGGTGGCGTATTTCAAGCACCGTGAGTGCTCCATGAGCAGTATTTGTGATCAACACGAAAAAAATGAGTTTGTCTCATGTTGTGTCAGCTGTCGACAATAGACCCATCTTTTATGGAGGACGCATCGTGGCCCTGACTCAACACCCTGACTATTTTCACATTGGCGCAGACCGTGAATTGCAGCACGCTCTGCAGGCTTTCTGGAAACAGGATCAGGGTGTTGCGACAACGGACGCCGAACTGCGCACCTGGCTGATGGCGCGTTACCCGCAGCAGGTGCCACACCTGAAACGCGACCAGCGTTTTCAGCCTGACTGGGCACCGCTGCTGGCGAGCGTCGCTGAAGCGTGCGAGCAAGGCCGCAAGCCTGCGTTGATCGGTCCTCTGACACTGCTCTGGCTAAGTGATGTTCAGGGTGGCGAGGTCGATCGCCTCGACCTGCTGGAGCATCTACTGCCGGTGTATGGCGAGATCTTCGGGCGTCTGGCGGCGCGCGGTGTCGAGTGGATTCAGATCGACGAACCGATCCTGGCGCTCGACCTGCCGCTGGCATGGAGCAACGCCTTCGAACGCGCCTATCACATTCTTCAGTATTCGCCGTTGAAGAAGCTCATTGGCCTTTATCACGGTGACCTGCGGCCCAACCTGGGTGTCGCGGCCTTGCTGCCGGTTGCAGGGTTGCATCTGGACAGCGTGACCGAACCGGAGCTGCTGGCTCCGGTGTTTGATCGTCTGCCGGTTTACAAGGTCCTGTCCCTGTCCCTGGGCGAGTGCGACACGCATTCGGGCTGGCACCAGGAGTCCCTCCTCGAAGCGCGCGCCCGTTTTGGGGAAAACCTGATGGTGGCGGATCAGGTCGCTGCGTAACGCAACACCCGATTAACGACCGCTCAGCGCCATTCATCAAACTGTCACGCAAGTGTGGCAGCGCGCTTGGCAAAACATCATCAGACTCTCTGCCTACTGGGGATCTGTTTTTTGGTGTTTTTCATGCGGGTTTTAATTTTTCTGGCCGCGCTTCTGTGCGGCTTGCCGTCTTTTGCGGCCGATCGTTGTGATGTCGATGTTCCTGTACAGCATGCTGACCTTAAAGAGGTACGAATTGCCTATCAAAGCATCGGCAGTGAGTCCGACCCTGCCTTGCTGTTGGTAATGGGCCTGGGCGGGCAGTTGATTCATTGGCCGGACGAGGTTGTGGTCGCGCTGTGTCAGCAGGGCTACCGGGTGATTCGCTACGACAATCGCGATGTCGGTCTGTCCACCTGGGTGCAACAGCCCGCCGAGGCCAATCTGACCTTTGAAGTGCTGCGCTACAAGCTGGGCCTGCCGGTCTCTGCACCGTATTCGCTGACCGATATGGCCGACGATGCCTTGGGCCTGATGGACGCCCTGCAGATTCGCCAGTTTCACGTTCTTGGCGCGAGCATGGGCGGCATGATTGCTCAGCACCTGGCCGATCTGGCCCCGTCGCGGGTCGAAAGCCTGACGCTGATCATGACCAGCTCCGGTGCACAGGGCTTGCCGATGCCCAGTGCGGCGTTGATGCAACTGCTGGCGCGGCGCGGCGCGCCCAACCGGGAAATGGCCATCGAGCAACAGGCTGATCTGCTTGCAGCGCTGGGCAGCCCGCAGGTCAAGGACGATCGCCAGCAATTGCTGCATCAGGCTGCGGTGTCCTACGACCGGGCCTTCAATCCCGAGGGCGTCAAGCGTCAGATCATGGCGATTCTGGCCGAGCCGAGCCGGGTGGAGTTGCTGAACCGTCTGCGCCTGCCGGTGCTGGTGGTGCATGGCACGGCTGATCCATTGTTGCCGGTCATGCACGGTGTGCATGTGGCCGCGCACATTCAGGGCAGCCAGCTGCGCCTGATTCCGGGGCTGGCGCACCGTTTTCAGGAAGCCTTCAAGGCACCGTTGCTCGGGGCGGTGCTGCCGTACCTGAAAGCCCAGCATGAGGACGGTCGCAGTCTTGCTCAACTGTGAAGCCTGCCCGGTTGTCAGGCTCCGACAGAGGTGTATCGTATGGCCCTTGTTTATTGAATTAGCTGACTGAAAAGGGCCGACATGACGACTGCACTGAAGATCGATTTCATCTCCGATGTTTCCTGCCCCTGGTGTGTCATCGGCCTGCGCGCGCTGGATCAGGCGCTGGAGGCACTGGGGGATGAGGTGCAAGCGCACATTCACTTCCAGCCTTTCGAGCTGAACCCGAACATGCCTGCCGAAGGGCAGGACATCAAAGAGCACATTGCCGAAAAGTACGGCTCCACGCCGGAACAGATCGAAGGTATTCACCAGACCATCCGTGAACGCGGTGCTGAACTCGGCTTCACTTTTGCCAGCGGCGAGCGGCGTATCTACAACACGTTCGACGCCCATCGCCTGCTGCACTGGGCCGAACAACAAGGCAAGCAGTACGCATTGAAACAGGCGCTGTTCGAAGCCTATTTCAGCGACCTGAAAGACCCGTCCAGCCACCAGACTCTGGCAGACGTAGCGCAGAAGGTCGGCCTGGACCGTTTGCGCGCTCAGGCCATCCTCGACAGCGGCGAGTACACCGCAGAGGTCCGCGAAGCCGAGCAACTCTGGACATCCCGTGGTATCACGTCGGTGCCGACCATGGTCTTCAACGACCAGTACGCCGTCTCGGGCGGTCAGCCGGTCGAGGTATTCGTCAGCGCGATCCGCCAGATTGTCGGTGAATCGCAGTAACGCACTGCCTGTGCAGGATAGGACGCAGAGCGTCCGGAAAGGCATGCCCACGCGGAGCATGGGCACGATAGGTGTCTTGCGGACGCCTATCGTTCCTCGCGCTCCTGCTTAGGGACGTGCGGACGCCGATCGTTCCGCACGCTCCAGCGTGGGAATGCAGTGGGTGACGCTCTGCGTCACAGATCTGCGTTACACCGCATACTCAAGATCGGACGCAGTGCTCAAAGCCCGTATTTCTTGACCTTGTCGAACAAGGTGGTCTTGGCCATGCCCAGCTCCTGACTGGCCTGGCTGAGGTTGCCGCCGCTGCGTTGCAGGGCTTCGCTGAGCAGGGATCGTTCGAAGGCCTCAACCGCTTCGGCAAACCCCAGGCTTTGATTTTCACTGACCGTGCCTGCCTGTTTGAACGCTGGCAGACCCAAGGCAAACCGCTCGGCTACGTTGCGCAGCTCCCTCACGTTACCCGGCCAGTCGTGGCTCATCAGGCTTGAACTGGTCTGTCTGTCCAGCGTCGGCGGCTCACGGTCGAAGCGCAATGACGACAACTGCAGGAAGTGTTCGAACAGTTGCAGAATGTCTTCGCGGCGCTCACGCAATGGCGGCAGCTCCAGCGTGACGACGTTCAGACGGTAATACAGGTCGCTGCGGAACTGACTGGTCTTGCTCAGTGCATTGAGGTCGGATTTGGTCGCCGCAATGACCCGGCAATCCACTGCAACACTTTGGTTCGAACCAAGCCGCTCCAGAGTTCGTTCCTGGAGGACGCGCAACAGTTTGATCTGCAGGTTGACCGGCATGCTTTCCACTTCATCGAGAAACAGCGTGCCATTGTGGGCGTGTTCGATCTTGCCGATGCGCCGCTTGCCCGCGCCGGTAAATGCATTGGCTTCGTGACCGAAAATTTCCGACTCGAACAGACTTTCTGCCAGCCCGCCGCAATTGAGTGCCACGAACTGACTGTCCTTGCGCCGGCTGAAGTCGTGCAGGCAACGCGCGACGAGCTCCTTGCCGGTGCCGGTCTCGCCTTCGATCAGCACATTGGCCGACGTATCGGCGACGTTGGTAATCAATGCGCGCAGGTTTTGCATGGCGGGGGAGCGGCCGATGATTCGGCCTTCCAGCGAATCGCGTTCGGCCAGTTGCTTGCGCAACGCCCAGACTTCCCGGGCCAGCCCGCGCTGCTCCAGCGCGCGCCGGGTGACGTCGACCAGGCGCTCGGGAGAAAAGGGTTTCTCCATGAAATCGTAAGCGCCATCGCGCATTGCGTTGACGGCCATGGTGATGTCGCCGTGACCGGTGATCAGCACTACCGGCAGGCTACTGTCACGCGCCTTGAGACGGCTCAGTAATTCCAGCCCGTCGATACCCGGCAAACGAATGTCGCTGATGACGATACCGGCAAAATTGTCACCAATGCGCTTGAGGGCGTCTTCGGCGCTGGATAGGCCTTCGCTGGCAATGTCTTCCAGCGCCAGCGCCTGCTGGCAGCCGAGCAGCACATGCGGGTCGTCTTCGACGATCAGCACGGTCAGGTCGCTGTTGATGCTCATGGGTGTCGTCTCATGTCAGCCCACCTAGGCCGGGGCCGGTCGGGCGATTGTCGGTCGGGGCATCGGGGACAAATGGCAGGCTCAGTACAAATGTCGTGCCGCCGTCACCCGGATGCTCTGCGCTCAGGCTGCCCCCGGCTGCGGCGGCAAGGCTCGCCGACAGCGTCAGGCCCAGTCCCAGGCCTTGTTCGCCGGGTTTGGTGGTGAAGAAAGGTTCGAACAGGTGCTTGCGGGTTTCGGTATCGACGCCGTGTCCGTTATCACGCACCCGCAAGCGATAACGGCCGTCTTCAATTGACCCGGTAAGCCACAATTCGGGCGCTGGCTGGTTGAACATGGCGTCCAGCGCATTGCCGATCAGGTTGACCAGAATCTGTTCCAGACGGGTCTGATCGATGGTCAGGGTGGCGTCGACAAAGTCTCGATGCAATGCCAGGCCGGATTGCTCCAGGCGTACGCCGAGCAACTGCGCCGCCGCCTCGACGGCCTTGCTCAGTTGCGCCTGGCCCTGATCGTCGCCGCGTCTGGCGAATGCGCGCAGGCTGGCGGTAATGCGGCCCATGCGGTCGACCAGATCATTGATGGTGCGCAGGTTGGCGCTGGCGGTGTCCAGTGCGCCTCGCTCAAGAAAACGCACGGTGTTGCCAGACAAGGTGCGCAATGCTGCCAGAGGCTGGTTCAGTTCATGAGCGATGCTGGTCGACATCTGGCCGATAGCCGCCAGCTTGCCAGCTTGCACCAACTCGTCCTGGGCTTTGCGCAGGGTGTCTTCAGCCTGTCTTCGTTCGCGAATCTGCGCCTTGAGGCGTTCGTTGCTGGCACGCAGGTGTTCGGTACGCTCGGCGATCTTGCGTTCCAGCTCATTGTTCGCAGCCTGCAGCGCCTCTCTGGCCGCCAGCCGGGTCGAGATAACCTTGCGCCGCTCGTTCCAGGCAATCAGCAGAAAGGTCACCAGCGCGCAGGCCACAGCTACCAGCATGCCCTGGTTGGCCGCTTCACGGCGCAGGTCTTCCAGGGGCGTAAGCAGTGTCAGGTGCCAGGCGGTATCGCTCAGCGGGCGGCTCTGGGCCAGATAGCTGACCTGCTTGTGCTCTCGATCGACACTGACGTTGGCCGGGAACACAAGCTTTTCGACGCCTTCGGAAAGGGTTTCCCGTTCCAGCGGCACCAGTTCGTTAAGCGGCCACCAGTAATATTGCAGGCTGCGGGCCAGACGTTCCTTGACCTGCGGAGTGAGCGGTCGAACTGACTTCAGGCGTCGAGCCGGGTCACTTGAGAGGATGATGATGCCGTTCTCGTCGCTGACAAATGCCTCCAGACGAGCACGCTGCCAGCGTTCTTCCAGTGCTTCAAGGCGCACCTTGATCACGGCGACGCCGATGATCCGGCCTTTGTCTTCCAGCCCGTGGGCCAGGTAGTAACCCGATTCGCCCGTGGTGGTGCCAATCCCGTAAAAACGGCCGGGCAGGCCGCGCACGGCGTCCTGAAAGTAGGCGCGGAAGGACAGGTCTTCACCCTGATAGCTGTCGGAATCACGCCAGTTGCTGGTGGCCAGCACTCGGCCGGTGGTGTCCATCACATAAATGGCGCGGCTGCCGCTGCGTCGATTCATCCCTTCCAGATAACGGTTGACCTGCTGCTGAAGCTCGGGGCTCGGCTTGTTGAGCATCTGCGACACGCTGGATTCAAGCTCCAGCACGCTGGGCAAATAGGTGTACTTGCTTATTTCGCTCTCGACCGTACGGGCGTGCAGCTCCAGCTGGCGCTCACCGGTCTCGCGCAGGCTCTTGATACCGCTGTGTTCGCTGATCAGGTAGGCGATATAGCCCAGTCCGATCATCAGCATGAGGATCAGTGGCGGCAAAAACAGTTGGCGTATCAGACGAGGTTTCACGGCGAGTGATGGCGGCGCGGCGCGATACAGAGTGGGGTCGCATTTCATCACAGTCGTCCTGAACCGAACAGCTGCCCGCGAGCGCGCGGGCAGCCGGCATTACCTAGTGCTGGAGAATCTTGGCGAGAAATTGCTGAGCGCGTTCCGAGCGTGCGCTGACGTCACCGAAAAACTCTTCTTTTTCGCAGTCTTCGACAATCTGTCCCTTGTCCATGAAAATCACCCGATTGGCGACCTTGCGAGCGAAGCCCATTTCGTGGGTCACGCACATCATGGTCATGCCTTCGTGCGCCAGTTGCACCATCACGTCGAGCACTTCGTTGACCATTTCCGGGTCCAGCGCAGACGTCGGTTCGTCAAACAGCATGACCACCGGGTCCATCGCCAGGGCGCGAGCGATGGCAACACGTTGTTGCTGACCGCCGGAAAGCTGCCCGGGATGCTTGTGCGCATGCTCGGAGAGGCCGACGCGGTCCAGCAATTTCAGGCCTTTTTCGGTCGCTTCGGCCTTGCTGCGGCCCAGTACCTTGATCTGCGCGATGGTCAGGTTTTCGACAATGCTCAGGTGCGGAAACAGTTCGAAGTGCTGAAACACCATGCCGACCCGCGAGCGCAGTTTTGGCAGGTTGGTCTTCGAGTCGGAAATGGAAGTGCCGTCGACGACAATGTCGCCTTTCTGAAACGGTTCCAGCGCATTCACGCATTTGATCAGGGTCGACTTGCCGGAACCGGAGGGCCCGCACACCACCACCACTTCACCTTTGCTGACCTCGGTGCTGCAATCGGTCAGCACCTGGAAGTCGCCATACCATTTGTTGACATTTTTTATGGAAATCATACGGCAAACCTTTTTTGCAGACGCTTCACCAGCAGCGAGGCGGCAAAGCTGATCGTGAAATAGACCAGACCGGCAATGATCAGGAACTCGTTGGCGCGCCCGATGATGTCGCCACTGGAGCGCGATGCGTTGAGAAAGTCCACAAGGCCCACGGTGTACACCAGAGAGGTGTCCTGGAACAGAATGATGCTCTGTTGCAGCAACAGCGGCGTCATCTTGCGAAATGCCTGGGGCAGGATGATCAGTCGCATCATCTGCGAGTAATTCATGCCCAGCGCCTGGGCTGCGCCCATCTGTCCTTTGGAAATCGACTGCACGCCGGCACGGACGATTTCGCAGAAGTACGCGGCTTCGAACATCATGAAGGCCACGACGCAGGAGGCGAAGGCCCCGATGGGCGTGTCTTCACCGGTAATCCAGCGCAACACGAATGGCACTGCGAGGTAGAACCAGGTGATCACCAACAGCAGCGGGATCGAACGGAAGTAGTTCACGTAAGCGCCAGCCAAATTGGCCAGCAGCTTGTTCGATGACAGGCGCATCAAGGCCAGCAGCGTACCGAGTACCAAGCCGCCGACGACACCCATTGCCATCAGCTTGAGGGTCATGACCATGCCGTTCCACAGGCCGGGAATGGCTGGAACGATTCCAGTGAAGTCCATTATTTGCCCCCCAGTGAGATGAGTCCGGGTACAGCGACTTTCTTCTCGATCATGCGCATCAGCAGCATCAGGCTCATGTTCAGCGTGAAGTAGATGAGGGTTGCGAGCGTAAAGGCTTCAAACAGGTTCGCGGAAAACTCGGCGGTCTGTTTGGTCTGCGCGAGCAGCTCCATCAGGCCGATCAGCGACGCTACCGACGAGTTCTTGAACACGTTCAGGAATTCGGAGGTGAGCGGCGGAATGATGATCCGGTAAGCCTGTGGCAACAGCACGTTCCAGTAGATCTGCGGCAGCTTGAAGCCCATTGCACGCGCGGCCGACTCCTGGCCCTTTGGCAGTGCTTCAATGCCGGTACGCACCTGTTCGCAGACCCGTGCAGCGGTAAACAGACCCAGGCAGACCACCACGCTCAGGAACGCTGAGGTAGTCGGGTTGAGGTCCTGCTTGTACCACTCCTGCAGGTTTTCCGGCAGCAGGTCGGGCACCAGAAAGTACCAGATGAACAGCTGCACCAGCAGTGGCACATTACGGAAAATTTCTACGTATACCGTGGCAATACCCGATACCAGACGGCTTGGTACGGTGCGCATGACGCCCAGTACCGAACCCAGTATCAGGGCGATGATCCAGGCAACGACAGCAATGGCGATGGTCCAGCCCAGGCCGGATATGAACCAGTCCAGATAGGTCTCGCTGCCGACGCCGGTGGACTTGAAGAACACGCCCCAGTCCCAGTTGTAATTCATCAGGGTCTCCCCCTATTTTTCTATTTATATCGAGATGCACGCACTGTCGGACTTCGAGAGTGAGGGGCCGGTCCCGAACAGGTTTTGCCTGCCCGGGATGCGATCAGTTCAGGCTGGCTGAACCGGTTGCTCAGGCTTTCTTGTCTTCTGCGGCCTTGTCGGTCGGGTTCTGAATCAGTTCCTTGAGCTTGTCGCTCATCGGGAAATTCAGATTCAGCCCTTTAGGCGGGACGGGGGACATGAACCACTTGCTGTAGATGGCATTGATGTCGCCAGACTTGTAGGTGGCAACAATGGCGTCATCCACTGCCTTCTTGAACGGGGCATCGCCCTTGCGGACCATGCAGCCGTAGATTTCGTAGGATTGCGCAGTACCGGTCACTGCCCAGTCATCCGGCTTCTTGGCCTTGGCCATCTCGCCGGCCAGCAGCGCGTCGTCCATCATGAATGCGACCGCACGGCCAGACTCAAGCATCTGGAAGGATTCGCCGTGGTCCTTGGCCGAGATCACGTTCATGCCCATCTGCTTGTCGGCGTTCATCGCCTTGAGGATGCGCTCGGACGTTGTGCCAGCAGTGGTCACGACGTTCTTGCCTTTCAGGTCATCGAAGTCCTTGTAGCTGGAGTCCTTTTTCGACAGCAGACGCGTGCCGACTTCGAAGATGCCGATGGAGAAGTCGACCTGCTGCTGACGCTCGACATTGTTGGTGGTCGAACCACATTCAACGTCGACGGTGCCGTTCTGAACCAGCGGAATACGGGTCTGAGACGTTACCAGGTTGTACTTGACCTTGAGGTCAGGCATGTCGAGGTCTTTCTTGATGGCTTCGACGATTTTCAGCTGGATGTCATGCGAGTAGCCCATCGGTACGCCAGAAGCGTCTGCGATGTAGGAAAACGGAATGGACGCGTCACGGTGGCCCAGCGTGATGGTGCCGGATTCCTTGATTTTCTTCAGGGTGCCGGTAAGTTCGGCGGCGAAAACCGGGGTGCTGATCAGAGCGGCAGTGATTGCTACGCCCAATAGATGGGGAACGATGCGCATTGATGAATCCTTGATTTCATTTTTATTGATGGGGCCGCAAGGTGAGTCGGCCCGCTTCTTGGCGAATGCTTCAACGGCGTCCAGATCCAGACACACGCCCTGTCGAAACGCTCGGTTCAGAGTGTAGAGCATGAGTCGTGCCAAGCAGCTTGAATCAAACAAGGCTATGAATTTAAAGGGTTTTATTCATGGTTGAATGCGACGCCCGGAATCGAAGCGTCCGGGAAGCCGAATCAGGCAGAGCGAAATGTTCGGAAAACCGAATGCAACGGAGTATTCAGGGGGAGGGCGGTGCAGAGGAACAAACCTGTTCGCCGCGCGATGGGCGAACAGGTGGTATGCGAGCTATCAGGCAGCCTCGATAGCTGCCTTGTTGCGCACAACAGTTTCCAGGTAGCTGCGCACAGCGGCCTGTTCTTCAGGCGTAGTGAACAGGCCAAGCTTGGTACGGCGCCACAGGATGTCTTCGATGCTGGTAGCCCATTCCTGGTCGCACAGGTAATCGACCTCTCGAGTGTACAGACCGGCACCCAGATGCTGGCCGAGGTCTTCAAGACCTTGCGCGCCTTCCAGCAAGCGCCAGCTGCGGCTGCCGTAGGTAATCGCCCAGCGTTTGGCGATAGGCGCGGGCAGCCAACTGAAGCGGCGAGTCATTTCTGCTGCCAGGGCTTCTGGCGTGGTCATGTCTTCGCCGCCTGGCAGTGCTGCCTTGGCCGTCCAGCTCGGTTTCATCTGCTTGAAGAACGGTGCCAATTGCGTCATCGCCGATTCGGCCAGTTTGCGGTAGGTGGTCAGCTTGCCGCCGAACACCGACAGAATTGGCGCCTCGTCCGCGCCGCCTGACAACGAAAGCGTGTAATCACGGGTAATGGCAGACGGATTATCGGACTCGTCGTTGCACAGCGGGCGCACGCCAGAGAATGTGTGGAGCACGTCTGCGCGACTCAACTGTTTCTTGAAGTGGTCGTTGGCCACTTTCAGCACGTAATCCATCTCGCCTTCGGTGATGTCCACCTTGTTCGGATCGCCCTGATACTCACGGTCGGTGGTGCCGACGATGGTGAAGTGCTCCAGGTACGGAATCGTGAACACGATGCGCTTGTCTTCGTTCTGCAGAATGAACGCGTGCTCACCCTCGTACAGTTTCGGCACGATCAGGTGGCTGCCTTGAATCAGGCGGATGCCGTAAGCCGAATCGAGCTTGAGGTCTTCACGGATGAACTTGGCCACCCACGGGCCTGCCGCATTGACCAATGCCTTGGCGTGGATCGAGAACAGGCTGCCATCGCTGCGTTCCAGGTGCAGGTGCCACATGCCCTTGATGCGGCGGGCACTGACACAGCGGGTCTGCGTATGAATATGCGCGCCGTTTTCACGCGCGGCCATGGCGTTGAGCACCACCAGACGGGCGTCGTCGACCCAGCAATCGGAGTATTCGAAGCCACGGGTGATGCTCGAGTTGAGCGGGCTGTCCGCACCAAAACGAATGGTTTTCGAGGCGGGCAGTTTTTCGCGCTTGCCGAGGTTGTCATACAGGAACATGCCGGCGCGGATCATCCACGCTGGACGCAGGTGCGGGCGGTGCGGCAAGACAAAACGCATGGGTTTGACGATGTGCGGCGCCTTGGCAAGCAGCACTTCGCGCTCTGCGAGTGCTTCGCGGACCAGACGGAATTCGTAGTGCTCAAGATAGCGCAGGCCGCCATGAATCAGCTTGCTGCTGGCCGAGGACGTGTGGCTGGCCAGGTCGTCCTTTTCGCAAAGAAAAACCGACAGGCCGCGACCGGAGGCATCCGCCGCAATACCGACACCATTGATGCCACCGCCAATAACGGCGATGTCGTAAACCTCGGAGAGGGGTTGGGTTGGCACGGTAGTGTGGGGCATTGGTGGCCTCCTGGACAATTCGTGAGCAAAGCTCGAAAGGCGAATCTGAACATTAATGTTCACTTTCGAAAATAATAGCTCAATAAAATGACCCTTGCTAGCGAGTATCGATTGAAAATACTGATGGTGAAGTCAGGAAAAGAACAAAAATGAACATTGTAGGGCGGGATGTCACGCGGGGGATGACCGTACTATCTGATGCTTTTCGTTCTGCACGCGCCAGCCTGGACACCTCTCGTGTCTCAGGCTCCAGCGGGAATCAAGTTCGCGACGCTCTGCGCATAAAAGAGGACGCAGAGCGTCCGGAACGGCATGCGACGCGGAGCGTCGCACGATATTCGGGCTTATCGTTCCTCACGCTCCAGCGTGTCCGGAACGGCATGTGTTATCGCGGACACCGCTCGTTCCTGACAATCACACCACTTCCAGACGAATCTTGTGCTGGGTCAGCAGTTGTTGCAGTGCGGGCACAGGTGGCTGATCGGTGACCAGGCAATCGATCAGGGTGATTGGTCCCAACCGGACCATCGCATTGCGCCCGAACTTGCTGGAGTCAGCGGCAAGCAGCACTTTGCGTGCGTTGGCGATTATCGCCTGGGAAACCCGTACTTCCTGATAATCGAAATCCAGCAGGCTGCCGTCTTCGTCGATGCCGCTGATGCCGACCAGGGCGAAGTCCACCTTGAACTGGGTAATGAAGTCGATACTGCCCTGGCCCACCACGCCGCCGTCACGACGCACATTGCCACCGGCTACTCAGGACCTCGAAATCGTCCTTGGTACTGAGGATCGATGCCACATGCAGGTTATTGGTGATGATCTTCAGGTTGTTGTGGTTGAGCAGGGCGCGTGCGATGGATTCGGTGGTGGTGCCGATATTGATGAACAACGAGGCGTTGTCCGGGATCTGCGCGGCGATGGCCTCGGCGATCCGCTGTTTTTCGTCGCGCATCTGATCTGCACGCATGGCGTAGGCGGTGTTTTCGATGCTGGAGTCATAGGCCGCGCCGCCGTGGTAGCGACGCAGCAGATTCATTTCCGCCAATTGATTGATATCACGGCGGATGGTTTGTGGGGTCACGACGAACAGCGTCGCCATTTCCTCGATGCTGACGTAACCACGGTCACGGACCAGTTCGAGGATCTGTTGTTGGCGGGGAGGCAGGTTCATTGTTTTTCCTTGAGCGCCCTCTGCAAATGGCGCCCATCATGCCGCAGGAAAGTGTGACCTGTCAGCCGGAATCCTGTCCCCTCCGCACAACAGCGGGTATCACTCTTCGTTTTCGTGCGGTTCCCAGTCACGGGTGCGCGCGACGGCTTTTTGCCAGCCTGCGTAGAGTTTCTCGCGGTGGGCCTCTTCGCAGGAAGGTTCGAACACGCGCTCGATCACGGCCTTGTTGCGCAACTCGTCCAGGCTGCTCCAGAACCCGATCGCCAGGCCGGCCAGGAAGGCTGCACCCAGTGCCGTGGTTTCACGCATTTGCGGACGCTCGACGTGGGTGCCGAGGATGTCTGCCTGGAACTGCATCAGGAAGTTGTTGGCCACGGCACCGCCGTCCACGCGCAGCGACTTGAGGCGTTCGCCGGAGTCCTGTTGCATGGCGTCGAGCACGTCGCGGGTCTGATAGGCGATGGATTCCAGCGCTGCACGGATGATGTGATCGACTTTCACTCCGCGGGTCAGGCCGAACAATGCGCCTCGTGCGTACGGGTCCCAGTAAGGTGCGCCCAGGCCCGTGAACGCCGGCACCAGATACACGCCGTTGCTGTCCTTGACCTTGCCAGCGAAGTATTCTGTGTCCAGCGCGTCGTTGATGAGCTTGAGTTCGTCGCGCAGCCACTGCACGGTCGAGCCACCGTTGAAGACCGCGCCTTCCAGTGCATAGGCCACTTCACCACGCGGGCCGCAGCCGATGGTGGTCAGCATGCCGTGCGCCGACTTCACGGCTTTCTTGCCGGTGTTCATCAGCAGGAAGCAGCCGGTGCCGTAGGTATTCTTGGCCTGGCCGGGTTCGACACACATCTGGCCGAACAACGCCGCCTGTTGGTCGCCTGCGATACCGGCAATCGGGATGCCGCTTTTGCTGTGACCGTAGACCTCGGAGGAGGCTTTGACCTCTGGCAGTATCTCGCGCGGGATGTCCAGCACGTCGAGCATGCGCTGATCCCATTCCAGCGTATGGATATTGAACAGCATGGTGCGCGAGGCGTTGGTGTAGTCGGTGACGTGAACCTTGCCGCCGGTGAATTTCCAGATCAGCCAGGTATCGATGGTGCCGAACATCAGCTCGCCTTTGCGGGCGCGCTCGCGGCTGCCTTCGACGTTGTCCAGAATCCACTTGACCTTGGAGCCGGAGAAGTACGGGTCAATCACCAGACCTGTGGTGTCCTTGATGTACTCCTCAAGACCGTCGCGCTTGAGCTGCTGGCAGATCTCGGTGCTGCGGCGGCACTGCCAGACGATTGCGTTGTAGATCGGGCGGCCGGTGTCGCGCTCCCAGATGACCGTGGTTTCACGCTGGTTGGTGATACCGATGGCGGCGATCTGGTTGTGGTGCAGATCGGCCTGCGCCAGCGCCTTGGTCATGCAGGCCGTCTGGGTGGCAAAGATTTCCATCGGGTCATGCTCGACCCAGCCTGCCTGCGGGTAATGCTGGACGAATTCGCTTTGGGCAGTGCTCACCACGTTGGCATCGCGGTCGAAGATGATGGCGCGCGAGCTGGTGGTGCCCTGGTCAAGAGCAATGATGTAGTTCTTGTTCTGTGTGTCAGTCATGTCGATTGCCTTGCATTTATTGGGTGGGATTCAGTTGAGTGAGATTCAAATTGAGGGGTGCTCAAGATGAAGCCTGAACTTTGCCGCGAACCACAGGAGCCTCTTTTTCATTTTCAACAGGAGCGGCGCTGGGCAGATGACGCGCAATCAGCGCGCGGTAGCCAGCAGCACCAAGGCAGGCACCCAGAATGGGCGCAAAAATCGGAACCAGGAAGTAAGGAATGTCACGACCGCCGGTGAAGGCCATTTCACCCCAGCCAGCGAAGAACGTCATCAGCTTCGGACCGAAGTCGCGCGCCGGGTTCATGGCAAAACCGGTCAGTGGGCCCATCGAGCTGCCTATCACGGCTACCAGCAGGCCGATCAGCAAGGGCGCCAGCGGGCCGCGCGGCAAGCCGTTGCTGTCATCGCCCAGAGCCATGATCACACCCATCAGAATGGTGGTGATGACCACTTCGACCAGAAAGGCCTGACCGACCGAAATGGCCGGGTTTGGGTATGTCGAGAATACCGACGCCAGTTCAAGACTCTGCTCGCTGCCGCGAATGATGTGGTGAGCATGTTCGAAGTCGAAAAAAAGGCTGATGTACATCAGGTACACCAGACCCGCTCCGCAGAACGCGCCTGCGATTTGCGCCGAGATATAAAAGGGCAATTTGCGTTTTTCGAAACCGGCGAACAGACTTAGCGCGATGCTGACGGCCGGGTTGAGGTGGGCACCTGAAATGCCGGCGCTGAGGTAGATCCCCATGCTGACGGCCATGCCCCAGATGATGCAGATTTCCCACAAGCCGAAAGTGGCTCCCGCGACCTTGAGCGCTGCAACGCATCCTGTGCCGAAAAAAATCATCAGGGCTGTGCCAAGAAATTCAGCTACACATTGCCCGGTGAGTGTCGGTTGTTTTAGTGCGATGGTCATGGATACCTCATTTTTGTTTTTGTCTCGGCACCCTGAGACAGGCATGGGTGCTCGTTATTCGTGCGTATCAGAAAAACCCCATTTCTGATCGCTGGTGCGAGTTATACCGAAAAACCGCTTTCGATAATATTCGTAAACGAAAAAATATAGACAAGAAACAACGCTGTCAAAGGTCGGAACCGAACGGTCATGGAGTGGATACGAGCCCGCACAGCCGCTTTATACCGGGATTTTATGGCTGTTACCAAAAAGCCATCAGTGTTGCAGGTGGCGTGAATCAAGGCATGTTCACTTTACTTGGCTTAAAGTGGCAGGCAGTCGGAAGCCTAAGGAGCGTTGCATGACCCCTGCACTGGATTTACTGAAAAAACTTCGCGCCGAACATCGTATCCACAGTTACGAACACGATCCCAAAGCAGCGTCATATGGGCTGGAAGCAGCGGAAAAGCTAGGGCTGGAGCCCGCGCGGGTTTTCAAGACATTGTTGGCCAGTACCGAAAAGGGCGAGTTACTGGTCGCCGTAGTGCCGGTCGTCGGAACGCTTGATCTGAAGGCTCTGGCACAGGCCGCCGGGGCGAAAAAAACCGAAATGGCTGACCCCGCGGCGGCGCAGCGCTCAACGGGCTACCTGTTGGGTGGCATCAGCCCACTGGGCCAGAAGAAGCGCCTGCGTACGTTCATTGACGACACAGCGCAGGGTTTTGAGAGTATTCACGTCAGCGCCGGGAGGAGGGGGCTGGAGGTTGAGCTTTCGGCAGCCGTGCTGGCCGAGCATACGCAGGCTCGCTTCGCAGCGATTGGCCGGGAATAAGCTGGGGCTCAGTGATTGACCGTATGCGCCGCGACGCTGCCTGGCGCTGCAAACAGCACCAGATGGTCAGCTGCCACACGAATACCGACTTCCTCGCCCTGACCGTGATCGGCATGACTGGGGAAAATGGCTTCAAGTTGGCTGCCGGTAGACAGCTGCAGGCGATACAGCGTCGATGCGCCCTGAAATGTTCGACCGATTACCCGCGCTTTCAGGTCGCTGCGCGGCGCGTAGACGATATCGTCAGGTCGCAGCAAGACATCCACGGCGCTGCCGCTGACGCCCGGATATGCCCGGTTGCCGCGCAGAACACCCAGTTCGGTGCGCACCGATTCGGGGTCTATCATCTGCCCGCGAATGAAATACCCCTGGCCAATGAAGCTGGCGACAAAGGGCGTACGAGGTTCGTGATACAGGTTGTAAGGCGTATCCCACTGCTCCAGGCGACCTTCCTTGAATACGCCGACATGATCGCTGACCGCGAAAGCCTCTTCCTGATCATGGGTCACCAGAATGGCACTGGTGCCACGCGCCTTGAGAATATCGCGCACCTCATGGCTCAGACGTCTACGCAACTCGCCATCCAGGTTGGAGAAGGGTTCATCGAGCAACAACAGTTGTGGCTCCGGTGCCAGCGCCCTGGCCAGGGCCACTCGTTGTTGCTGCCCGCCGGATAACTCGTGAGGGTAGCGTTTGCCCAGGGCACCGAGGTTGACCAGTTCAAGCAACTCGGCGATCACCTGATCAAGGCGCGGGTGGTTGCGAATGCCGAATGCGATGTTCTCGGCGACGCTCAGGTGCGGGAACAGCGCGTAATCCTGAAACACCATGCCGATACGGCGCTTCTCCGGTGCCAGAGTCCAGCCCGGACGGGAAATGACTTCGCCCGCCAGGGTTATCTCCCCTGCATGTATCGGCTCGAAACCGGCAATCGCACGCAGTGTGGTGGTCTTGCCGCAGCCCGACGAGCCTAGCAGGCAGCCAATATCGCCCGCGTTGAGGTGCATGTTCAAATCCTGCACCACGCGCTGTTTCTGATAGCCGCAAGCGAGGTTGCGCAGGTTCAGCAGCAACGGGTTCATGCGGGCTTGCAGGCCGGCGCGACGAGAAACTCCAGCAGCGCTTTCTGCGCGTGCAAGCGATTTTCTGCCTGATCCCAGGCGATCGAGCGTGAATCATCCAGCAGGTCGACACTGATTTCTTCGCCGCGATGAGCAGGCAGGCAGTGCATGAACAGCACGTCCTTGTCAGCCAGGTCGAGCAGGGCGCGCGTGACCTGAAACGGCGCGAACAACTTCTTGCGCCGGGCGGTTTCCTCTTCCTGACCCATGGAGGTCCACACATCGGTGCTGACCAGATGGGCGCCCTCAACTGCGGCTTTCGGGTCGCGGACCACGGTGACACGCTCGCCAGCCAGCGTCAGGAACTCGGCGTTTGGCTCGTAGCCGGCAGGGCAGGCCACACGCAACTGGAAGTCGAATTGAATCGCCGCTTCTATATAGCTGTTGCACATGTTGTTGCCATCGCCGATCCAGGCAACGGTCTTGCCCTGGATCGAGCCGCGATGCTCCAGGAAGGTCTGCATGTCGGCCAGCAGCTGACACGGGTGTAAGTCATCCGACAGACCATTGATAACCGGAACGCGGGAATTGGCGGCGAATTCGGTCAGATTGCTGTGCGCGTAGGTACGGATCATTACCGCATCGAGCATGCGTGACATGACTTTTGCACTGTCGGCAATCGGCTCGCCACGGCCCAATTGGGTGTCGCGATGGGACAAAAAGATGGCCTGGCCACCCAGCTGAATCATCCCTGCTTCAAAAGAAAGACGGGTACGTGTCGAGGATTTCTCGAAAATCATCCCCAATACCCGGTTCTTCAGCGGTTCAAAAAGCTCACCGCGATTTCGCAGGTCTTTGAGCTCTACGCCACGACGGATCAAGCCCAGGAGTTCATCTGGGGTGTAATCCATCATCGAGAGAAAGTGCCTGGCGTTCATGATTAACTACCTTTTTTGCAACAGACCGCAGGTTATCAAAGCCGGTTTTTATCGGGAAAACGGGCGAGACCTGCGGCGGAAGCCGCACGAGGCGACGAATAAGAAAGGCGCGATAGTATAAAAAAATGTCGCGTCTTACCAATAGCATGCTGTTTTCTGAAACACCGATGTCACTGGCGCTCCCCGTCAGGGGGCACTGTTATTCTTTGTTGACGAGTTAAAAACTGGCTAAGCTGATAAGGCCAATAGCCATCTCTGCTTTTTCCGAAGGCAGCATTTGTACACTGCTCAAATAGCGCTTGGCAATTAGTACCAATCCTGCAACAGTCCGGGTTTGCGCGGGCGCGCTGAATGCGACCCGCTTCACGGGCTGGAAACAAGGACCGTTTCTTTAATGCCGGGCGTAGGTTATAAATCGTTGCCGATACATTACTGATCGAGGGGTGGGGAATGGACTCAAAAGAGCGTCAACTAACGGAGTTACTCGGGCTGACCGCCCGCACGCTTACCCATCTGACCGCCTCAATGACCTCGATGTCCTTTGAGTTGCTGCGCAGCGAGGACGAAGTCACGCGTAATGCGGGGCGGCGCATGATTGATCGCATGGCGACCATCAGCTCGGGACTCGACGAGCACTGGCGCCTGATCGGTGACCTGACCGGTGTTCACCTGGCTCAGGAGCAGGTCGAAACCGTCACTGAAATCCAGCTGCAGCGCAAGGTCGTCACGCCTATCGGCGGCTGATACGGTCCACTCATCGGCCCGCCTGATGCCCCCCGATTCACACGACAAACGTCAGTGGCGCGGGTTATTGGCAGCGGCCATAGTGCTTGTCAGGCAATCAACCGGATTGCCATGACAAGATCTGAGGCTGTGATGACCCGGACTGAACACTACCGCGCCTGCCACCTGTGTGAGGCCATTTGCGGTCTTGCCATCGAGACCGTTACCGAGCCGGATTCTGCCCCGCGCATCACCTCGATAAAGGGTGACCCGCTGGACACTTTCAGCCGTGGCCACATCTGCCCCAAGGCTGTTGCGCTGCAAGACATCCAGAACGACCCCGACCGCCTGCGTCAGCCGATGCTGCGCACCGGTGACCAATGGCGACCGATCGCCTGGCAGGCCGCGTTCGATCTGGTGGCAGAGCGGCTTTACGCCATTCAGCAGCGCCATGGGCAGAACGCGGTAGCGGTTTATCAGGGCAACCCCAGCGTGCACAACTATGGGCTGATGACCCACAGCAATTATTTTCTCGGGCTGCTCAAGACTCGTAATCGCTTCTCGGCGACCTCGGTTGATCAGTTGCCGCATCACCTCACCAGTTTTCTGATGTATGGCCACGGCATGCTGTTGCCGATTCCGGATATCGATCACACCGACTTCATGCTGATTCTCGGCGGTAATCCGTTGGCGTCCAATGGCAGCATCATGAGCGTGCCGGATGTCGAAAAGCGTCTGAAAGCGATCCAGCAGCGCGGCGGCAAACTGGTGGTCATTGACCCTCGCCGCAGTGAGACGGCTGCCATCGCTGACCAGCATCTGTTCGTACGTCCGGGCGGTGATGCGGCGTTGCTGTTCGGGCTGCTTAATACGCTGTTCGAGGAGGGGCTGACCCGCGAGAGCCATTTGCCCGTCGACGGCCTGGAGCAGGTTCGCCACGCCATTTCCGGCTTCACTGCCGAGGCCATGAGCCCACGCTGCGGCATTGCTGCCGAGCAGATCCGGCAACTGGCGCGGGATTTCGCGGCCGCTGACAAGGCGGTCTGTTATGGCCGAATGGGGGTGTCGACCCAGACCTTCGGCACGTTGTGTCATTGGCTGGCGCAACTGATCAATCTGGTGACCGGCAACCTGGATCGCGTGGGCGGAACGCTGTGTACGGAACCCGCAGTTGATCTCGTCAGTTCGACTTCGGGCGGCCATTTCAATCTATGGCAAAGCCGGGTGTCCGGCCTGCCTGAGTACGGCGGCGAATTACCGGTGTCAGCGCTGGCCGAGGAAATGCTCGTGGAAGGAGAGGGGCAGGTTCGCGCACTGGTGACTGTCGCGGGTAATCCGGTTCTGTCCACCCCCAACGGCCGTCAGTTGGAACAGGCGCTCGAAGGTCTGGAGTTCATGCTCAGCATTGATCTTTATATCAACGAAACTACCCGCCACGCCGACTTGATCCTGCCGTCCACCTCGGCGTTGGAAAACGATCACTACGACACCACCTTCAATACCTTGGCAGTGCGCAACGTCACTCGCTTCAATCAGGCCATTTTCGACAAGCCCGCAGGTGCGCTGCATGACTGGGAGATCTTTGTCGGTCTGGCCAGATCATTTGCAGCCAGGGCGCAGCGGGAACTCAAACCGACCCTGCCACCCGCGCAGATGATCGATCGCGGGTTGCGCGCAGGCTTCTATGGCGATGCATCGCCGCACAAATTGTCACTGGAAACGCTGGCCAGCCACCCGCATGGGCTTGATCTGGGCGCGTTGAAGCCTAACCTCACCGAGCGCCTGAAAACCGCCAATAGGCGGATTCAGGCGGCCCCAGAGGTCATCATGGCCGATCTGGCGCGCTTCGCGGCCGACCCCGCTCCCGATTCCGCAGCGTTGTTGCTGATTGGTCGTCGGCACGTGCGCAGCAATAATTCGTGGATGCACAACTATCACCGGCTGGTAAAAGGCAAGCCCCGGCATCAATTGCTGATGCACCCTGACGATCTTGCCTGTCGTGGTTTGAGCGATGGCCAGCAGGTGCGGATCAGCTCTCGGGTCGGGACGATCGAGGTGCAGGTGCTGGGCAGTCTCGACATGATGCCCGGGGTGGTCAGCCTGCCGCATGGCTGGGGACATTCGCGTACCGGGGTGAAAATGGATATCGCCCGGAGTCAGCCAGGGGTGAGCGCCAATGACCTGACCGACGAACGGCAACTTGACGTACTCTCCGGCAATGCGGCGTTGAACGGTGTGCCGGTACAGGTGGCTGCCTGTTAAGGCTCAAGACAGAGCGTCATGCTCGGGATTTCGTTACAATGCGCCACCGTGCCGACAACTGAGTCGGATATTTCAGCCGAGGTGCTCCATGGATATCATCGAAACGATCAAAGAGCAGATTGCAAACAACACCATTCTGCTTTACATGAAAGGCGCTCCGAATGCCCCTCAATGCGGCTTTTCGGCCAAGGCTTCCCAGGCATTGATGGCGTGTGGCGAAAAATTTGCCTACGTCGACATTCTGCAAAACCCTGAAATTCGCGCCAACCTGCCAAAGTACGCCAACTGGCCGACTTTCCCGCAACTGTGGGTGGCTGGTGAACTGGTCGGCGGTAGCGACATCATCACCGAAATGATGGCTGATGGTTCGCTGCAAACTCTGGTCAAGGAAGCATCGGCCGCCAAAGCCGAGTAAAGCCTTGCGCTGCATCGTGGGCACGATAGTCGAGATTATCGTGCCCTGCGCCCAAGCATGGTTTTACGCACAAGAAAAAGCCCGCTCTCGATTGAGGCGGGCTTTTTCATTGCAGCGCAACCGGTGAATCAGTCGCCCATCTGCGACTGCAGGTAGTTCTCGATACCGACCTTGACGATCAGACCCAGCTGGGTTTCGAGCCAGTCGATTTGCTCTTCCTTGGGCTCGAGGATGTCTTCCAGCAGTTCACGGCTGCCGAAGTCACCTACCGTTTCGAAGTGAGCGATGGCCGCTTTCAGATCAGCCAGGCCTTTCTGCTCGATCTTCAGGTCGCACTCCAGCATTTCCTTGGTGTGCTCGCCAATCAGGATCTTGCCCAGATCCTGCAGGTTTGGCAGCCCTTCAAGGAACAGCGTGCGCTTGATCAGCTTGTCGGCATACTTCATCGCATGGATGGATTCTTTGTACTCATGGCCGCCGAGCTTTTTCAGACCCCAGTCTTCATACATGCGCGCATGCAGGAAATACTGATTGATGGCGACCAGCTCGTTTCCGAGGATCTTGTTGAGATGCTGGATGACTGTAATGTCGCCTTTCATGTTCGAGGTCCTGCCGGTGGCTTGTGTATATAAGCGCCGAGTGTGAGCCGCGCTTAAACGCCTGTCAAACCTAAGTTGTTGAATAATAAGTGAATTTAAATAGGAATAAGAATGTTTGAGTTCCGCATCTTGACGCTAAGCGCTTGAATTACAGGCATAAAAAAACCGGGCAGGGTGCCCGGTTCTTTAAAAGAGGGGTATTCAGGCGGCTGAAAATTCTGCTGGATAGGCCAGCGATGCCTGAGTGGTTTGCAGTTCTGTCAGCGTGTCACGCACCACTTCCTTCGCAAGGCAGGCGCATTTTCCGCATTTACTCGCAACACCCAGCGTTTCACGGACTTCACGATAACTGCAGCAGCCTTCCAGAATTGCATCCCGGATTTGACCGTCTGTGACACCTTGGCAAAGACAAACATACATAAGCTATTGACCGTCGCTGGTTTATTGCTTGGTGCCGAGGAGCTTAATGTTAATGAGAATGCTTGTCAAAACTGTTTTGGGTTCGATTCAGGTAGAACGATGAGCGGTTGTTTTCATCCTGAGCGCATCCAGCCATCACGTTTCAGGCAGGCATGAAAAAACCGGCGCGAGGCCGGTCCGTTCACTGCTGTGCCGACGTTAGTCGTCGAAGTCTTCCCAGCCGCCCATTTCCTTCCAGCGGTTGACGATGCCGCAGAACAGCTCTGCAGTCTTCTCGGTGTCGTAGCGAGCCGAGTGGGCTTCGCGGCCGTCGAAGTCGATTCCGGCAGCCTGGCAGGCCTTGGCCAGCACGGTCTGACCGTAAGCCAGGCCTGCGAGGGTAGCGGTGTCGAAGCTTGAGAACGGGTGAAACGGGTTGCGCTTCATGTCCATTCGCGCGACAGCGGCATTGACGAAGCCGAGGTCGAAGCTGGCGTTGTGGCCGACAAGTACGGCGCGTTTGCAGCCATTGGCCTTGAGTGCCTTGCGCACGCCGCGGAAGATGTCGTTCATTGCGGTTTCTTCGCTGACCGCCATGCGCAACGGGTGATCCAGCTTGATCCCGGTAAACTCCAGAGCAGCGGCTTCGATATTGGCGCCTTCGAACGGCTCGACGCGGAAGAAATAGGTGTGTTCCGGGAACACGAAGCCTTTTTCATCCATGCCGATGGTCACGGCAGCAATTTCCAGCAGTGCGTCGGTGGCTGAGTTGAAACCGCCGGTTTCTACGTCGACGACCACGGGCAGGTAGCCGCGAAAGCGTGCTGCCATCGGGTGACGAGAACCGCCGCCACCGCCGTGGCCTTCGTGTTCGTCGTCAAAATGATCTTCACTCACGCGTGTTCCTCCAGACGCCAGCGCAGTTTTTCACCAGCGCGCAGCGGGATAACGTTCAACTCGCCAAACGGCAGGCTGGCAGGGGCGGTCCACTCGTCACGCACCAGCGTGATGGTGTCCTGATTGGCGGGCAGGCCGTAGAACTCCGGACCGTGAAGACTGGCAAAGCCCTCCAGCTTGTCCAGAGCATTACGCTGCTCGAAAGCTTCTGCATACAATTCGATGGCCGCGTAGGCGGTGTAGCAACCGGCGCAACCGCAAGCGTTTTCCTTGGCGTGTTGGGCGTGCGGTGCCGAGTCGGTGCCCAGGAAGAACTTGCCGCTGCCACTGGTGGCGGCGTCGAGCAGGGACGTCTGGTGCGTATTGCGCTTGAGAATCGGCAGGCAATAGAAGTGCGGGCGAATGCCGCCAACCAGCATGTGATTGCGGTTGTACAGCAGGTGATGCGCGGTGATGGTCGCCGCGACATTGGCTGATGCTTCATTGACGAACTGCACCGCTTCACCGGTGGTGATGTGTTCAAACACCACTTTTAGCGTCGGGAAGCGTTCGACTACACGACGCAGGTGCTCATCGATGAAGACCTTTTCGCGGTCGAACACGTCGATCTCGCCGCGCGTCACTTCACCGTGTACCAGCAGGAGCATGCCGACTTCGGCCATGGCCTCGAGCGCCGGGAAAATCTTGTCGATGCTGGTGACACCGGAATCGGAGTTGGTGGTCGCTCCGGCCGGATACAGCTTGGCGGCGTGCACGAAGCCACTGGCCTTGGCGGTACGGATGTCGTCGGGCGTGGTCTGGTCGGTGAGGTACAGCACCATCAACGGCTCGAAGCGGCTGTCGGCCGGGCGTGCAGCCAGAATGCGCTGACGATAGGCATCGGCTTGCTGCGCGTTGCGCACCGGAGGCACGAGGTTGGGCATGATGATTGCGCGGCCAAAAGTTCGCGCTACGTCAGCAACGGTATGAGGCAAGACAGCTCCGTCACGGAGGTGAATGTGCCAGTCGTCGGGACGCAGGAGGGTCAGGCGGTCAGACATTGGGGATTCCAGGCGGGTCAAACTCGCTGGGAATGCTACCGGAAAAGACTCTCTCAGGCATCCGCTATCAAGTTTTGCACGAAGTTACCGATAGCCCCCTTGTCAGTCAGTCATTTTTTGTTTCGCGTTTATTTCCAGTGGAGCCTCCCGTGCGCCAGCGATATTTAGCCCTGCTCAGCATGTTTGCCAGCCTCCCGGCGATGGCTATCAGTTTCCAGACTCGTCTGGAGAGCATCGAGTGGAAGGTCGAAGGCGATCAGTTCGAATGCCGCCTGACTCAGCCGATCACCGACTTCGGTGCCGGTGAGTTCGTGCGCCGTGCCGGTGAGCAGGCGACGTTTCGCCTCAAGGCTTCCTACAACATGCTGGGCAACGGTTCCGCAACGCTGCTGGCCGCCGCCGCACCGTGGCAGCCGGGGCGTGGTGATATCAATCTGGGGTCGGTGCGCGTCAGCAATGGCGACATACCCTTCAATACTTCCCAGGCACAGGCCGGGCGTCTGATCAGTGGTCTGATGGACGGTCGCAGCCCGCTTATCCGTCACTACACCCGTGACGGTGGCCAGATGGAAGTGCGCCTGCTGCCGGTCAAGTTCAGCAAGGCGTTCAGTGATTACCAGGCGTGCACAGCCAAACTTCTGCCGATGAACTTCGATCAGGTCAAACAGGCTGAAGTAGGATTTCCCGGTGGCGGTATTGAACTGGATGCCCATGCCAAGGCGCGTCTGGACAACATGGTGGCTTATTTGAAGGCCGACCCGACGGTTAACCGTATCGAGCTTGACGGCCATTCGGACAACAGTGGCAATCGGCTCACCAACCGCGACCTTTCCCGCCGCCGTGCGCTGGCGGTCATGGACTACTTCAAGGCTCAGGGCATCCCCGAGCAGCAAATCACCCTGCGCTTTCATGGCGAACGCTACCCGCTGGTGCCCAACACCAATGAGGCCAATCGTGCGCGCAACCGCCGCGTGAACGTGCATCTGGAGCGTGTTGCGCCCGATGAGCGTCCGGTGCCGGTAGCCTCTGCGGTCAGTGCAGCGCACACGTCCTGAGGGCTGCATAAGGCTCCTGCCAAACGTCGCCTTGTCGTCACAAGCTGTCGCGCCCCTGTAAATTTGCTGGTTTGAACGGTAGAATCAGCGGTTTTCCGTACAACCCGGTGGAGTGATGGCATGGCGGACGTAAACAAGGTAGTTCTCGCGTATTCCGGTGGCCTGGATACTTCGGTAATCCTCAAGTGGCTGCAAGATACGTACAACTGCGAAGTGGTGACCTTTACCGCTGACCTGGGTCAGGGTGAAGAAGTCGAGCCGGCACGCGCCAAGGCTCAGGCCATGGGCGTGAAAGAAATCTACATCGATGACCTGCGCGAAGAGTTCGTGCGTGATTTCGTGTTCCCGATGTTCCGTGCCAACACCGTCTATGAAGGCGAGTACCTGCTGGGCACTTCCATCGCTCGCCCGCTGATCGCCAAGCGCCTGATCGAGATCGCCAACGAAACCGGCGCTGATGCCATTTCCCATGGTGCCACCGGTAAAGGCAACGATCAGGTGCGTTTCGAGCTGGGCGCCTATGCGCTCAAGCCAGGTGTCAAAGTGATTGCTCCGTGGCGTGAATGGGACCTGCTCTCTCGTGAAAAGCTGATGGACTACGCCGAGAAGCACAACATTCCGATCGAGCGCCACGGCAAGAAGAAATCCCCGTACTCGATGGATGCCAACCTGCTGCACATCTCCTATGAGGGCGGCGTGCTGGAAGACACCTGGACCGAGCACGAAGAAGACATGTGGCGCTGGACCAAGTCCCCTGAGGACGCGCCGAACGTTGCGACTTATCTGGAACTGACCTACCGCAATGGCGACATCGTTGCGCTGGACGGCGTTGAGATGACGCCTGCCACTGTGTTGGCGACCCTGAACCGCATCGGTGGCGAAAACGGCATCGGACGTCTGGACATCGTTGAAAACCGTTACGTGGGCATGAAGTCCCGTGGCTGCTACGAGACGCCGGGCGGCACCATCATGCTGCGTGCTCACCGCGCCATCGAATCGATCACTCTGGACCGTGAAGTCGCCCACCTCAAGGACGAACTGATGGCCAAATACGCCAGCCTGATCTACACAGGTTACTGGTGGAGCCCGGAGCGTTTGATGCTGCAGCAGATGATCGACGCGTCTCAGGCCCATGTGAACGGTGTTGTACGTCTGAAGCTTTATAAAGGCAATGTGATTGTTACCGGTCGCAAGTCGGACGATTCGTTGTTCGATGCCAATATCGCTACCTTCGAAGATGACGCAGGTGCCTATGATCAGGCCGATGCGGCAGGCTTCATCAAGCTCAATGCCTTGCGTATGCGTATTGCTGCGAATAAAGGCCGTAAGCTGTTCTGATACTGCTGGTTGTTCGATGAGTGCAGCCCTTGCAGGGCTGCACTTTAAATCCAGGTTCCCCGTCACGCCTTTAAAGCGTCAACGTCTGTAGCCATTTCTCGAATTCAGGCTCTCTGACAAGTTGCTCATTGTTCATGAGTGTTTCTAGACCGTCCTGCCGGACGCTCAGTGTGTTTTCGGCGTCGCAGTACTCGTTTGATATTGACAGAGTATTTCCATCGGCAAGTCATGTAAGCAGCAGTTCGCCGGGTGCAGGCGATTATGTATCGCCGCGCATGTACTCATTAAATTCGTTCTTACCGTTCATGGCGAAAAGTGCAGGTCTGCTTTTGGTTTTTTCCTACAGTGGCTGTCGAAGTTAAAAGCAGGGTGCCTGGTGCTTTCTGCGTGGCAGTCGAAACTTGTGCACTCGATACCTGTTTTAGAGTCGGGCTTCAGGTCGTGTCGCTCTCGCGTTGCTGCTTGAACTCGAATCGATAGGCCTTGCCGATATTCCATACCTGGCGAAGGCTCAGGTCCAGTACCTGGGCAATCTCGGCTGCGGTATAGCCCAGCGCCGAGTAATGCATGGCGTGGCCGGCCACCACGTCGTCGATATCCGTAGCGTCATGACGGGCCTCCCTGCGGGTGGTGAGCATGGGCTGACTGACAGTGATCGTCACACCGTTTTCGGTAGCCAGTTGGCGAACGTCTTTTTTATTCATGCGTAATGAATATTGCAGCGCTGTAAAGCCTGCGCCCTTGGCGGCCAGGTATTTGAGTTGTTCCAGCTTGCCTGCGTGTTCAGGTCCGTCTGGCAGGGTTGGCGCTATATCGGTCGAGGACGGGTTTGATGCGCCTGCCATCTCTCCATCGGGTATGACTGCAATAATACCGCCTTTGGCAACAAAGTTTTCCACAGCGGTGATTAACTCGGAAGCGGTGGGTATTGATGAGCGCGTGCGCGCGTATCTAGTATTCATGGTGTATCCCTTTTTGAACATGGTTATACACAGGGCCCATTCAAAAGAGTTGCCAGGCACTCAGAGTTTGTCACGCGGCAGTGTCGCCTGATGAGCCGTGTACGCAACACCTGAATTCAGCCGGTTCGCGTGATACACCAAGTGCGTGTAAACGCGCCGCTCATGAACTGCAAACGTGTATGACCCAATGATAGTGTTTCATAGGGCTGCACATGGTTAATGGCAGTAAGTAATAAAGTCTCTGTTAAAAAAGTAACGACTGGTAATAAAATTTGCAAGTGAAAAATGGTGTGCCGCCAGAATTGATTTGTCGCTCTTTATAAAGTCTTACGTGCTGTAATGTTGCGTCCGTGAGTTTTGTAGTACGTTTCCTATTCGATTCCCTGTGTCTGGATTTGAAATAGAAAATGGTATTTGCTACTTGTCGAAAGAGCTGCTTATGGTCTTGAATGATGTAGGGTTATGCTATGGTGTGTGTAAGATCTTGCGACAATGCAAGGGGGATGGACTATCATTATTTGGCGTTTGTCGGCAATGGTTCAATTGGCACGCCGCGTTTACGTTGTGCGCTTCGGTTGTAGGAACTTTCCTTCATGCCTGTAAGGAGCGTCCTTAAATAAATATTTGTACGAAATTCCGGAATCGATGTGTAATTTTTAATCCCCGTTTGCGTATGTAATGCGTGGTGTGTATTCACTGATTTTCCATCATGGGGTTTCGGGTAGGGCATCCGGATGCAAGGCCTCTACAGTTTTCCGGCTGTTTTTGCTGGCGATAAGCCATGTGCCCGGCGTGTTCTGACGTTAACGCAAAAACAGTGTGGCGATACTTTTAACAGATGCAGCAAGGTCATTTTTGAACGTAAAAGTTTGGCTGGGTTTGCTGCATGCATTTACTTACTGGCGCTGTGATGCTTATGCCGTAGCCGCCAGCAATAAAAAATCACCAGATTCCGAAAAGGAAGGCTCTGTGAAAATTAATAAAAAATGTACGTTCCTGCCGAGTTTTGTAGGAAGTTTCTGCTGTAATTGTAGGAATGGTCTTTGGCTGTCAGTCCACAAGGGTGAGCGCCATGCAAAGCAGTAAACGACTAAGTTATTGTGCTGGCTCTGAAAATTCGAATAGCGAAAAATGGACTGCCCATGAATAAAGTGCTGATCGTGGATGATCATCCCGTCATTCGCCTTGCTGTACGCATGCTGATGGAGCGTCATGGCTATGAGGTCATTGCGGAGACTGACAACGGTGTGGATGCGCTGCAACTGGCTCGTGAGCACCTTCCTGATATCGTCATTCTTGATATTGGTATCCCCAAGCTCGACGGGCTGGAAGTTATTGCCCGCCTGTCAGCCATGACATTGCCGTTCAAGGTCCTGATTCTGACGTCTCAGGCACCCGGCCACTTTTCCATGCGCTGCATGCAGGCAGGGGCCGCCGGATATGTCTGCAAGCAACAGGACCTGACCGAGCTGCTCAGCGCTATCAAGGCGGTACTCTCGGGGTACAGCTACTTTCCCAATCAGGCGTTGCACACGGTTCGTTCCAGTATGGGCAACGCGAGCGAGTCGGACATGGTTGACCGACTTTCCGGCAGGGAGATGATGGTTCTGCAACAACTGGCCAGAGGCAAGACCAACAAGGAAATTGCAGACGGTATGTTTCTGAGCAACAAAACCGTCAGTACCTATAAAACGCGTTTGTTGCTCAAGCTCAACGCGCATTCACTGGTCGATCTGATCGAGCTCGCCCAGCGTAACGGGCTGGTCTGAATAACCGCGTGCCTGACGCCCACGTATGTGGAGCGGGTGAAGAGCAGCCACTCACGTATTGAAGCCTCTTCTGTGAGAGGCTTCAAATGCCTGAATGGAACGGTAGGTGGCAGGAAGCCGGTGCGAGGTTTTTTGCGCTTGTCTAGAAGTCGAAATCGTAGTCGGCCAGCTGTTTCTGCAAGCGCCGCTCTTCAAGCAGGTTGTCGATGGTGCGTCGTTTGCTCAGATTGGTCTTTGCCGGCTCAACAGTCGCTGTTTCGGTTTCATCCGTTTCGACGGAAACAAGGTCATCGTCCACGTCCAGTTGCTCGTTGTCAGTGCTCATGAAGTCGACTCCAGGGCTTGGGCTCTCTGGCGCCTCTTATATCGACAATCCACAAGCGGGTAAAAAAGATTTTTTCAATCGACAGGATAGCAACCAGCTGTCTGGCTCAATCGTCGGACGTTTTTTCCTTGTAATCGCACAGGTCTTCTATGCGGCAACTGCCGCATCGCGGCTTGCGTGCCTGACAAACGTAGCGTCCGTGCAGGATCAGCCAGTGGTGCGCATCGAGCAGATAGTTCTTTGGCACAAATTTCATCAATTGCTTCTCCACCTCCACCACATTTTTCCCTGGCGCGATGCCCGTACGGTTGCTGACGCGAAAGATGTGAGTGTCTACAGCCATCGCGACCTGACGGAAAGCGGTGTTGAGCACGACATTGGCAGTCTTGCGTCCTACGCCCGGTAATGCCTCGAGTGCTTCTCGGGTCTGCGGCACTTCGCTGTTATGCAACTCCACCAGCATCCGGCAGGTTTCAATTACGTTTTTGGCTTTGCTGTTGTAGAGGCCAATTGTCTTGATGTACTCGGACAGCCCCTCGACGCCCAGGTCATATATGGCTTGTGGCGTATTGGCAACCGGGTACAGCTTCGCCGTGGCCTTGTTGACGCTCACGTCAGTGGCCTGGGCAGAAAGGATGACGGCGATCAACAGCTCAAAAGGCGTGGTGTAGGCCAGTTCGGTTTTAGGGTCCGGATTGTCCTCATGCAGCCTGCGAAAGATTTCCTGGCGTTTTGCGGCATTCATGGACGGAGCTTTTCCTCGGAATTAGCCTGTGCGGGAGGCGGCAGAAGTGCTGCAAGTGTTTGCTCGGCGGCTTCGTATTCGCGCTGCAACTCCACGAGCCTGGCGGCCTGCTCGGCAATCGGTGGATGGCCGAAGGCCTTGAGCGACTTGTTGAGCTGCGCGCGGCTCATGGCCACGGCAATACGGGCTCTTTTCACCGCTTCATCCGGTCCGGCAGGTTTGTCGTTTCGGGCGAGTGCAACGGCGGAATGAGGCAGCACGTCACGAGCGGATTCAATGCGTTGCGACCGCGCAAGGCGCTCTGCCAGCCGTTTTTGCTGTTCACGGTGCAGGCGCGCATTTCGTGCTTCGAAACGCTTCCGGGCATGGCTACGCTTGCGCTGCCGCGCCTCCTGCAGCTCGGGTGTAGGGGCCAGACCACCCACGATGGGCGTGACCGTTGCCAGTGGCAGCGGATGCATTTCAATGCAGTCCACCGGGCATGGCGCAACGCACAGATCGCAGCCTGTGCATTCATCGATAATCACGGTGTGCATCAGCTTGGATGCGCCGAGAATGGCATCTACGGGGCAGGCCTGAATGCATTTGGTACAACCGATGCACTCTGCTTCGCGAATGAACGCAACCTGCGCAGGGGCTGCACCGCGTTCCATATCCAGCCGCAGAGCCGGAACACCCAACAGCTCTGCCAGTTGGGCTATTGTTTCGTCCCCGCCCGGCGGGCATTTGTTGATGGCTTCACCGCCAGCGATGCCTTCGGCGTAGGGCTTGCAGCCGGGATGGCCGCACTTGCCGCACTGAGTCTGCGGCAGAAGGGCGTCGATACTGCGGATGAGGTCCACGCCGGGAAGCAGGCGAATCAATTCAGTCATGATCTTGCCAGGTGACCAACAGGTGTTCTGTCTATCCAGGGTGCAGCATTATCGGACAGATCGGGAGGTTTGCGAATGCGCAAAGGCCCGGTATCCGCCTGATGGCTGGATACCGGGCCTTGTCTGGGTTTACTTGATGCGCTGGCCGGGTTTTGCACCACTGTCCGGGCTCAGCAGATAGATCTCCTCGCCGCCAGGGCCTGCCGCCATCACCATGCCTTCCGAAATGCCGAAACGCATTTTTCGTGGCTTGAGGTTGGCGATCATCATGGTCAGACGGCCTTCGAGTTCGGACGGGTTCGGATAGGCGCTTTTGATGCCGGAAAAGACATTACGTTGCTCATCGCCGATGTCCAGAGTCAGGCGCAGCAACTTGTCGGCACCTTCCACATGTTCGGCCTTGAGAATCAGGGCAACGCGCAGGTCTACAGCGGCAAAAGCATCAAAGTCGATTTCCGCCGACAGCGGGTCTTTGGCGAGTTCACCATTACCGGCAGGCGCACTGCTCGCGGTAGTGTCGGTAGCGGTCAGGTCTTCCTTGGAAGCAGCAGCCATGGCTTCTACCTTGAGTGGATCTATGCGGGTCATCAGGGCCGAGAACGGATTGAGCTGATGATTGCCCAGCAAGGTCTTGTGGTCTTCCCAGGTCAGCGGCTCGACGTTGAGAAATTTCTCTGCGTCGGCGGCCAGATTCGGCAATACCGGTTTGAGGAAAATGACCAGCTGGCGGAACAGGTTTATACCCAACGCACAGACCGCCTGGACCTCATCCTGTTTACCTTCCTGTTTGGCCAGCGCCCACGGCGCTTTTTCCGCGATATAGGCATTGGCACGATCCGCCAGAGCCATGGTTTCGCGCATGGCGCGTGCGAAGTCGCGGGCTTCGTAGGCGTCGGCAATGCTTGGGGCTGCCGCGAGGAACGCATCGGTCAATTCGGAAGCCGCATTGGCCTCGACCATTACACCGGCGTTGCCTTTGTGGATGAACCCGGCACAACGGCTGGCGATGTTCACGACCTTGCCGATCAGGTCAGAGTTGACCTTTTGCACGAAGTCTTCGAGGTTCAAATCCAGGTCGTCGACGCCACGACCCAGTTTCGACGCGTAGTAATAGCGCAGGTACTCGGGTGGCAGGTGGTCGAGGTAGGTGCGCGCCTTGATAAAGGTGCCGCGCGATTTCGACATCTTCTGACCATTGACGGTCAGGTAGCCGTGTACGTTGATGCCGGTCGGTGTGCGCAAGGCCGCACCTTCCAGCATGGCTGGCCAGAACAGTGCGTGGAAATTGACGATGTCCTTGCCGATGAAGTGATAGAGCTCGGTGGTCGCACCCTTGCCCCAGTACGCGTCGAAGTCCAGGTCCGGACGACGTGCACACAGGTTCTTGAAGCTGGCCATGTAGCCGATCGGTGCATCCAGCCATACGTAGAAGTATTTGCCCGGCTCGTCGGGAATTTCAAAGCCGAAATACGGCGCATCGCGGGAGATGTCCCACTGCTGCAGGCCGCTGTCCAGCCATTCGGCGATCTTGTTGGCGACGGCGTCCTGCAGGGTTCCGCTGCGCGTCCAGCTTTTGAGCATCGTGTCGAATGCAGGCAGGTCGAAGAAGAAGTGCTTCGAGTCCTTGAGTACCGGCGTGGCCCCGGAAATTGCCGACTTGGGGTTTTTCAGGTCGGTCGGGGCATAGGTTGCGCCGCACTTTTCACAGTTGTCGCCGTACTGATCTTCAGCCGCACATTTCGGGCAGGTGCCTTTGATGAAGCGGTCGGCCAGGAACATTTTCTTTTCCGGGTCGAAATACTGGGTCACCGAACGGGTTGCTATATGACCTGCGTCGCGCAGACGCGTGTAGATCATGCTCGACAGTTCGCGGTTTTCGTCCGAGTGCGTCGAGTGGAAATTATCGAAATCCACCAGGAAGTCGGCGAAGTCGGCGCTGTGTTCGGCTTTGACGTTGTCGATGAGCTGTTCTGGCGTAATGCCTTCTTTTTCAGCGCGCAGCATGATTGCCGAACCGTGAGCGTCGTCCGCGCAGACATAAATGCATTGGTTGCCGCGGTGCTTCTGAAAGCGCACCCACATGTCGGTCTGGATGTACTCGAGCATGTGGCCAAGGTGGATGGAGCCATTGGCATAGGGCAGGGCGCTGGTAACGAGGATCTTGCGTGGCTCGGACATGGGGCTCGGCTACTTGAAGTGAAACGGAGACCGGCCACTATAAAGGTCTGAGCGATTTTTTTCACCCCGCTCGGTTGCGCGAATGCTCCTGAACGGTTGGGCGGGGTTCAGTGAAATCATGTCGGCTACGGACAGAACAGGTACGATAGCCGGCTGTTTCACTCAGTCTTTTACGGAGTAAGCCCATGAGCGCAGTCAATCGCGCAGCGGTGGAGACGATTCTTCGCCAGTACACCGACCCTTATCTGAATCAGGACCCGGTCAGTGCCGGTTGCGTGCGGTCCATCGATATCCAGGGTGCACAGGTAAGCGTGCAACTCGAACTGGGCTATGCCGCCGACCTGTTCAGGAACGGCTGGGCGCAAGTGCTGAAAACCGCCATCGAGAACCTGGACGGCGTCAGCTCGGCCACGGTTGCCATTAAAAGCGTGATCAGCGCGCACAAGGCGCAGAGTCAGATCCCCGGTCTGGCCAATGTGAAAAACATCGTGGCTGTCGCGTCGGGCAAGGGCGGTGTCGGCAAGTCCACAACGGCGGCCAATCTGGCACTGGCACTGTCTCGCGAGGGCGCACGGGTCGGTATCCTCGATGCAGATATCTATGGGCCGAGTCAGGGTGTGATGTTCGGTATTGCCGAGGGCACGCGGCCGAAGATCAAGGACCAGAAGTGGTTCGTACCGGTCCAGGCTCATGGCATTGACGTGATGTCGATGGCGTTTCTGACCGATGACAACACGCCTATGGTCTGGCGCGGGCCAATGGTGTCAGGGGCGTTGCTGCAACTGGTCACCCAGACTGCCTGGAATGATCTGGACTATCTGGTTATCGACATGCCGCCCGGCACAGGCGATATCCAGTTGACGCTGGCGCAGAAGGTCCCGGTTGCCGGTGCCGTGATTGTCACTACGCCTCAGGATCTGGCCTTGCTGGATGCGAAGAAGGGTGTCGAGATGTTCCGTAAGGTCAACATCCCGGTGCTGGGTGTCGTGGAAAACATGGCGGTGCACATCTGCTCCAACTGCGGCCATGCCGAGCATCTGTTTGGTGAGGGCGGGGGCGAGAAGCTGGCGTCGCAGTACAATGTCGAGTTGCTGGCATCACTGCCGTTGTCGATGCTGATTCGCGAGCAGGCAGATGGCGGCAAGCCTACCGCTATTGCCGAGCCTGAAAGTCAGATTGCGATGGTGTATCAGGAGCTGGCACGTCACGTGGGCGCACGAATCGTCTTGCAGGAAGCTGCAAGCCCGGCGATGCCGACCATTTCTGTCAGCGACGATTGATTCTGTAGTGGTGCTCTGGCGGGGAGGCGCAGCCAATTGACGTCTCTCGGTCAGGCTTATGCGTGGCTTGATGGGTAAGCAAATGCTCAAACGACAGGCAATAAAAAACCCCGCTTTTAAGGGCGGGGTTTTTAAGCGAATCAGTACAAGTTAGATAACTTGAACTTCTTCAGCTTGCATGCCTTTCTGACCGCGGGTAGCGATGAAAGAAACCTGTTGGCCTTCTTTCAGGCTTTTGAAGCCGTCGGATTGGATAGCTTTGAAGTGCACGAACAGGTCGTCACCGGATTGTGGAGTGATGAAGCCGAAGCCTTTTTCATCGTTGAACCACTTAACGGTACCAGTTTGGCGATTGGACATAGTATATCTCCTTGGACAAAGTTAACTGCGGCGTAGGAAGAGCCCTGGCCGAGACTGAGTGCAAAGAGCTGGAAAATTCATGGAGATGGTTGGATCGAAATTCAACATCGTGTAGAGATTCTCAGTGACACAAGCAACACAGTGACGCCACCTTAACCCTTTTTTCCGAACGTGCCAATGGTCTGTTGATGATTATTTCCATTCGCAGCGAAAGAGCCCGGCTCGTCACACAAACTCGCTACCAGTTGCCTTTGAACCGTCGGCCCCGGCCCGGTAAGATGCCGGATATCTTTTTTACCTCGCTATTCAGGACACCGCCATGAGCATCAAATCGGACAAGTGGATTCGCCGCATGGCGCAGGAACACGGGATGATCGAGCCCTTCGTCGAGCGCCAGGTACGTGGCGAAGGGGCTGACAGGGTGATCTCCTTCGGCGTGTCCAGCTACGGCTACGACGTGCGTTGCGCCGACGAATTCAAGGTGTTTACCAACATCAATTCGGCCACGGTCGATCCGAAAAACTTTGATGAAAAAAGCTTCGTCGATATCAAGAGCGACGTGTGCATCATTCCCCCCAACTCGTTCGCACTGGCACGCACCGTCGAATACTTCCGCATTCCGCGGAACGTTCTGACCATCTGCCTGGGCAAAAGCACCTACGCGCGCTGCGGCATTATCGTCAACGTCACGCCGCTTGAACCAGAATGGGAAGGCCATGTGACGCTGGAGTTCTCCAACACCACGACATTGCCGGCCAAGATCTACGCCAACGAAGGCGTGGCACAGATGCTGTTCCTCGAGTCCGATGAGGAATGTGAAGTGTCCTACAAGGATCGAGGCGGCAAATACCAGGGCCAGCGTGGCGTCACCCTGCCACGTACCTGATTTGCCGGTCAGGTGATTAGTGGAATTGAATTAATACTCTATTTCGCACTCTATCTGCTCACATGCTTTCGCATAATCGATATGTGCGACGGCCTTTGATCTGGAGTGCCCTATGAAGACTACTTTCAAAATCTCTGAACAGGTTCAATCTCCGCTTAACGAGATCGGGTTGCTTGCCTGGTCATTGATGGCTCATTCGGATCTGCTTCCCGAGCTTAATATGGTCGGTGGTGGCATTCCGGGTGACCCAGGGCCAGATACTCCCTATCCGGAGCCCACTGAGCCAGGTGGACCTACCGTTCCTGACGAGCCGCCACCTGCGCCGGTTGCCTGATTACCAGTTCCCTGCTTCTCCTTGTGAGGGGCAGGTCCTCGTATGCGGCGGCTAGCGACGCTATACCACTCGCCACACGGCATCACCGCCTGTCACATAGACTGAGCAGTCCTGCGCCGGACTAATCTGAAACCCGCCCGTAAATTCACCGAACGCTGGCAGCAGGCTGACGCGTTGGCCCAGGTAGAAGCACGCCAGTCGCAAGCTTTGCCTGCCACGCCCATGCAGCCGGTAAACCGGGTGAACATGCCCGGCCAGTACGTGCAATTGAGGGTGTGGGTCAGGCTCGTGTTGCAAGGCAAAGGGCCCCAGCGTCAGGGGTTCGGGAACTACATCTATGCCCAGATAGGCGGGCGGGTCGCCCGCCCGTTTGTCATGGTTACCGCGGATCAGGGTGATGCGCAACGCCGGGTGTTCGCCCCGCCATTGTTCCAGTGCCGCGAGCGTGCCCGCTGCGTGTGATTCCGGCGCGTGCAGAAAGTCGCCCAGAAAGATCAGATGATCGCAGGCATACGCATCGAGCAGGCTGTCCAGTCGTCGCAGATTGGCTTGAGTGGTGCCGTGTGGCACTGGTTGACCCAGCTTGCGGTAGGCCGCTGCCTTGCCAAAGTGCGCGTCGGCAATCAGCAGCGATCGCTCTGCTGGGTAGTAGATGGCCTTGTCGGCCAGCAGCCACAACTCTTCTCCCGCCAGCGTTACTGCGAGGTAAGGCGTCATTGCTCATGCTCCGGACCTGCGGCTTTCTCCAGGTCGCGGACCATGCGCGCAATGCGGTCAGCGAGTTTTTCCGAACTGAGACTTTCGCGGAAGCGCTCTACCAGTAGAGGAAAAGCCAACGGGGTCGCGCGCTTTATCGCATGCAGGTCCAGCCTGCGACTGTTGATCTGGCGCAATGTCAGCTCCAGACGCTGCAGATCCAGCTCCTGGCGTAGCACTTCCTGTTCGGCCTGGGTCAGCAGCATGTTGTCAGCGTCGTATTGCTTGAATACCTCAAAGAACAACCCGCTCGATGCCTGAAGTTGTCGATTGCTTTTCGCCGCACCCGGGTAGCCGGAAAACACCAGTCCCGAGATGCGGGCAATTTCGCGAAAGCGTCGCAGCGCCAGTTCGCCCGCATTCAGACTGGCAATAATGTCGGCCAAAAGATCGGTCTCGCTGAAAAGGTCAGCCTGCAATGCCTGGGCCCAGTCAATCTCGCTGGCGCTGAGCAGTTCCAGCCCGTAGTCGTTGACGGCGATGGAAAAGGTCAACGGTCGATGCTGGCTCAGACGCCAGGCCAGCAGACTACCCAGCCCCAAATGCACGTGCCGACCGGCGAACGGGTAGAGAAACAGGTGCCAGCCTTCACGGGATTTAAGGGTTTCAGCCAGCAGCGTGTCGCGTTGCGGTAGCCCGGACCATTGTTGCTGCACTTCCAGCAAGGGTTTGATGGCTTGCATTTCCGGGCTGGTGAATTCACCCCGTGCCGCCGCATCGAACTTCTCCACCACGGCGTCCGCCAGTTCGCTGGAAAGTGGCATTCGACCACCGTTCCAGCGTGGCACGGCGGCTTTCTTGCCCGTAGCCCGCTTGACGTAGGCGGTCATGTTTTCCACCCGGACCAGCTCCAGCAGGCGCCCACCGAACAGAAAGCCGTCACCAGGTTTGAGCCGGGCGATGAAACCTTCTTCAACGCTGCCCAGCGAGCCGCCACCGCCGCCTTTTTTCCAGTACTTCAGGTTAACGGTGGCTTCGCTGACGATGGTGCCGACGCTCATGCGGTGGCGCCTGGCGAGACGCGCATCGGGAACACGCCAGACACCCTGTTCATCCGGTTCGGCGCGGCGGTAATCGGGGTAGGCGGTCAGTGAGTGGCCGCCGTTGCGCACAAAGGCCAGCGCCCATTGCCATTGCTCGTCGCTGAGGTCGCGGTAGGCCCAGGCGCTGCGCACTTCGGTCAACAGCTCATCGGGCATGAAGCCACCGCCCAGCGCGATGCTGACCAGATGCTGGACCAGAACGTCCAGCGGCTGCTGTGGTGATTCGCGCGGCTCGATCATCCGCGCGGCGACGGCGTCATGAGCGGCAGCAGCTTCGACCAGTTCCAGGCTGTGGGTCGGCACCAGCGTGACACGCGAAGGGCGACCCGGCGCGTGGCCTGAGCGTCCGGCACGCTGCATCAGCCGTGCGACACCTTTAGGCGAGCCGATTTGCAACACGCGCTCGACCGGCAGAAAGTCCACGCCCAGATCCAGGCTCGATGTACACACCACGGCCTTGAGCGCGCCTTCTTTCAGCGCGCGTTCGACCCAGTCACGGACTTCGCGGGCCAGCGACCCGTGATGCAGGGCAATCAATCCGGCCCAGTCCGGGCGCGCTTCGAGTAGCGCCTGATACCAGATTTCCGATTGCGCCCTTGTATTGGTGAACACTAGGCAACTGGCGCTGCTATCCACCTCGGCGACCACTTGCGGCAGCATGCGCAGGCCCATATGTCCTGCCCACGGAAAGCGTTCGATGGAGGACGGCAACAGCGTATCGACCTGTAAATCCTTGACGATCTTGCCTTGCACGGTCACGCCGCCGTCGCCGATCAGTACGTGCTGCGCATGCTCCTGATTGCCCAGCGTTGCCGAAATGCCCCACACGATCAGTTGCGGATTCCATCGCCGCAGACGCGCCAGTGCCAATTGCAGCTGCACGCCGCGCTTGTTGCCGATCAGTTCGTGCCATTCATCCACCACCACCATTTTCAGCGTCGACAAGGCGACCTGGGCATCGGCACGGGTCAGCAGCAGCGTAAGGCTCTCCGGTGTGGTGATCAGGGCAGAGGGCAATCGCCGGCTCTGCCGGGCGCGTTCGCTGCCGCTGGTATCGCCGGTGCGCAAGCCCACCGACCACGGAATATCCAGCTCGGCCAATGGTGCTTCAAGGGCTCTGGCGGTATCGGCGGCCAAGGCGCGCATGGGCGTGATCCACAGCACACTCAGCGGTTCAGCGGGCGGTTTGCGTTTACGAGGTTTGTTGTCAGCGGTGAGCGCGTTGGCTTTGGCAAAGCGGTTGAGCGCGGCGAACCATACGGCGTAGGTCTTGCCCGAGCCGGTACTGGCATGCAGCAGGCCGGACTCACCCATCTTCACCGCCGCCCAGACCTCCTTTTGAAAAGCGAACGGCTTCCAGCCTCGGGCGAGAAACCATCGTCGAGCGAAATCGGTGGGTCTGCTCATCCGTTTGCGTGTGCTCTGAGTGGCGTTAAGTCAGAGACAGCGAAGAAAGGGTAATAGTTTTAAATGGTTATATGGCTGGAGCATGCGGAATCTCAACTATCGTGCGCCGCTCCGCGTCGCATGCCTTTCCGGACGCTCCGCGTCCTCCTTGCGACGCAGAGCGTCGAGACCTGCATTCCCACGCTGGAGCATGCGGAACGATAATCTCAACCATCGTGCGTCGCTCCGCGTCGCATGCCTTTCCGGACGCTCCGCGTCCTCCTGGCGACGCAGAGCGTCGAGACCTGCATTCCCACGCTGGAGCATGCGGAACGATAATCTCAACCATCGTGCGTCGCTCCGCGTCGCATGCCTTTCCGGACGCTCCGCGTCCTCCTGGCGACGCAGAGCGTCGAGACCTGCATTCCCACGCTGGAGCGTGCGGAACGATAATCTCAACTATCGTGCGACGCAGAGCGTCGAGCACTGCATCCCCACGCTGGAGTGGGGACTATAGTCGTGGATATTTCAGTTCCGGTTACCTGGCGTTTCCGGCTTCATACACAAAAAGCGCTATTTCAGATTGCCACTCAAAAACTGCTGTAAGCGCTCGCTTTTCGGATTGTTGAGCACCTCGTCCGGGTGGCCGGATTCTTCTATCTGGCCTTGGTGCAGGAACACCACCTGGCTCGCAACCTTGCGCGCAAAGCCCATCTCGTGTGTCACCAGAATCATGGTCCGGCCTTCTTCGGCCAGGCCCTGAATGACCTTCAGCACTTCACCGACCAGCTCCGGGTCCAGTGCCGAGGTGGGTTCGTCGAACAGCATGATTTCCGGCTCCATTGCCAGTGCACGGGCAATGGCCACGCGCTGCTGCTGGCCGCCCGACAGGAACGCCGGGTACTGATCGGCGACACGCTCCGGCAGCCCGACCTTCTCCAGGTACTTGCGCGCGCGGGCCTCGGCTTCGGCCTTGGGCACTCCCAGTACGCGGCGTGGAGCCATGGTGATGTTTTCCAGCACGGTCATGTGCGCCCACAGGTTGAAGTGCTGAAACACCATCGCCAGCCGCGTGCGGATGCGCTGCAGTTCATCCGCGTCGGCAACGCGCATGCCGTCCTTGTCGCTGACCATGCGCACTTGCTTGCCGTCCAGGCTCATTGCCCCGTCATTGGGCTGTTCGAGAAAGTTGATGCAGCGCAGAAAGGTGCTCTTGCCGGAGCCACTGGCGCCGATCAGGCAGATCACGTCACCGCTGCTGGCCTTGAGCGATACGCCTTTGAGCACTTTGTTGTCGCCATAGCTTTTGTGCAGGCCATCGATGGTCAGTTTGTACATGACAGGTCCTCAAGGAGAAAGTAGATAGCCGCTGCGATAGGCCTGGGTGCCAGCGATGTGCGCAATGACCATGCCGGCAGTCGCCATGCGGCGCAGCGAGCGGGCGTACAGCAGGCCCGCGTTCAAGGCATGGATGCAGGCCACGGTGTCGCTGATCGGGTCGATGACCTCGGCAATCAGTTGGCCAGCCTCGACGTGTTCGCCGGGCATCGCGCAGAACACCAGCAGGCCGCCGACTGGCGTGGTCACCGGTTCGACCGCTGCCAATGGCGTAGCGGGATAGAGCAGTTCGGGCAGCGGCTGGAGTTCGCCGTCGATGATGCCTGCGTCGATCAGGTAATGAATGATGGCCTGACAGTCACGGCTGGCGAGGGCATGGTTTACATCGCCTTGCCCGCGCAACTCCAGTGTCACCGAGAAGCTGCCCATGGGGATCGGAAAGCGCTCACCGAAGCGTTGCTGCAATTGCCACCAGACCAGCGTGAAGCATTCGTCGAACGACTGGCCACCCGAGTCGGTCGCCAGCAGGCTGGCCTGCGCGCCCAGGTAGCGCGACAGCGGCTCGACTTTCGGCCAGGCTTCGGGCGTGGTGTACAGATGCTCGACCGATTCGAAATCACAGTGCAGGTCCAGCACCATGTCGGCATCGCAAGCCAGGCGCTGCAGGGTCAGGCGCAGCGATTGCAATTGGGTGTTTGCGGGTACGGCATCCAGCGCCGCTCTCAGGCTGTCCCGCACCAGTGCGACGTTGTGCTCTGCATCAGCAGTCAGCCGGGCTTCGATATCATCGCCGACCTGCGCGCCAAGGTCGCTGAACCAGCGATTGAAATTCTGGCCGCTTTCCAGCTCGTAGCGGCCCAAAGGTGTGTCCATCAGGACCTGTTCCAGACCAATCGGGTTGGCGACCGGCACTACGACGACTTCACCCAGCAGGCGACCAGCACTTTCCAGTTCGGCCAGACGCTGCTTCAGGTACCAGGCAACCAGCATGCCCGGCAGTTCGTCCGCATGCAGTGAAGCCTGGATATAAACCTTGCCGGACCCGTTTTGCGGACCGTAGTGAAAGCTGTGGACCTGCCGGGCAGTGCCTGGCACTGGCGACAGCAAGTCATGGGTGTGATGGCGCATGTTCAGTCCTGATTAGTGGGCCGGGCCGAGAAAGGCCAGCCAGCGGCGTTCGGCAAGGCGGAACAGCCCGACCAGAATGAACGTCACGGTCAGGTACATGACGGCGGCGATACCGAAGGACTGGAAGGTCATGAAGGTCGCAGAATTGGCATCCCGCGCCACTTTCAATATGTCCGGCACCGTAGCGGTAAAGGCCACCGTGGTCGAGTGCAGCATCAGGATCACTTCATTGCTGTAGTACGGCAGCGACCGGCGAAGCACCGACGGCATGATGACGTAGGCGTAAAGCTTCCAGCCGGTCAGGCCGTAGGCTTTGGCCGCTTCGACTTCGCCGTGGGCCATGCTGCGGATCGCACCGGCAAAGATCTCTGTGGTGTACGCACAGGTATTCAGGGTGAAGGCCAGGATTGTGCAGTTCATCGCATCGCGAAAAAACGCATCCAGCATCGGCTGTTCACGCACCGCAGCAATGCTGTAAATGCCGGTGTAGCAAATCAGCAACTGTATATAGAGGGGCGTGCCGCGAAACAGGTAGGTGTAGAACTGCACTGGCCAGCGTACCCAGCGGTTTTTCGACACCCGTGCAATCGACAGCGGGATCGACACGCAGAAGCCGATGGCGATAGAGGCGCTGAGCAGCCACATGGTCATGGCCAGCCCGGTGATGTTTACGCCGTCTGTATAAAGGAAGGGTTTCCAGTATTCCTGTAACAATTCGATCATCGCTGTGCCTCCCGGCTGCCTGCGGCATAGTGCCGTTCAGCCCAACGCAGGGCGAAGTTCGAGGCGCTGGTGATCAGCAGGTAGATCAATGCCGCCAACACCAGAAAGTAGAACAACTGATAGGTACTTTTGCCAGCGTCCTGCGAGGCCTTGACCAGATCAGCCAGGCCGATGATCGATACCAGCGCCGTAGCCTTGAGCAGTACCTGCCAGTTATTGCCGATCCCCGGCAGTGCGTAACGCATCATTTGCGGGAACACAACGTAGCGAAATCGCTGGCCGCGTTTCAAGCCGTAGGCGGTTGCCGCTTCCACCTGACCGCGAGGCACGGACAGAATCGCACCGCGAAACGTCTCGGTGAAATATGCCCCATAAATGAAGCCCAGAGTGATGACACCCGCGCCGAACGGGTTGATCTCGATGTATTCCCATTCCATTGCGTCGGTGAGCATGGTCAGCCAGGTTTGCAGGCTGTAGAAAATCAACAGCATCAACACCAGATCCGGGATACCGCGGATCAGTGTTGTATAAATTTGTGCCGGAACGCGCAGCAGCGCCGAGCTCGACAGTTTGGCGCTTGCCCCGATCAGCCCGAGCAGAATGCTCAGCGCGAGGGACAGCACAGCCAGTTTTATGGTCATCCAGGTGCCTTCCAGCAACAGCGGGCCAAAGCCCTTCAGGCTAAATGCCGAGAGTCCCAGGTTTTGCATGAGTGCATCGAGCATGGATAGGCCTTGCTTTCAAAAACAGAGACGCCCATCGATTGGGCGGCGAATCATCGCCGAAATCGATAGGCGTCGGGGTGTTATTTGCCGCTGTACAGGTTCAGGTCGCCAAAATGCTTTTTCTGGATTTCGGCGTAGGTGCCGTCGTCGTGCATCGCCTTGATGCCTTTATCCAGCAGCGCTTTCAGCTCCTTGTTGCCCTTGGCGATGCCGATGGCAGTTTTGGCTGGCAGCAATTTGTCGTCGATAGGCTTGCTGACTTCATAGTCGGCACCGGCTGGCGACTTCAGGAAACCCAGTTCGGCTTGCAGCATGTCCTGGATCGAGGCGTCCAGACGGCCCGAAGTCAGGTCAGCGTAAACCTGGTCCTGGTTGGCGTAGGCCTTGGTGGATACACCGGCCTTGTCCAGTACGGCCTTGGCGTAGGCTTCCTGGATAGTGCCTTGCTCATAGCCCACAGTCTTGCCTTTCAGGCTGGCCGGGTCGGCGGTAAAGCCTGCACCTTTCTTGAACACCAGCGAGGTCGGGCCGGAAAACAATTCGTTGGAGAAGTCGATGACTTTTTCGCGAGCAGGGGTCACGGTCATCGAGGAAATCACGCCGTCGAACTTGCGTGCCTTGAGGCCGGGGATCATGCCGTCGAAATCGCTTTCAACCCATTTGCAGGTGACTTTCAGCTCTTTGCAGATCGCGTTGCCCAGGTCGATATCGAAGCCGACCAGGCTGCCGTCGGCGGCTTTGGATTCAAACGGTGCGTAAGATGGATCGACGCCGAAGCGCAGTTCCTTGTATTCCTTGGCCATGGTGTTACCGGCGGCGATGCACAGAGCCAGTGCAGAAAGAGTCAGCCATGCTTTTTTCATTGTTCAGTCCTTAAAACCTTAAATGGGGCGTTGGGAATACGCGAAGCGTGCTACCGGCAAGTGCCAGACAGGCATTGGTTAGCAATTTCCGAACCAGAGGAACGAACGTGCGTTTGAAATATAAGGGGTTGTCGCTATTTCATATAAACGGCTGGCAATAGGCCGCCCATGCGCGCTTACAGGGCTGGTGTTCATCGCCCGGTCCGACACAAGATGCTTGTTCAGGTAAGAAAGAGCGGAAGATTGGTAACGAATCGGGAAGTTTCCTGCATGGAGACGGGATGATTCGTTCGTCGGTGTTTCAAAAAGGTGCACGGTATTTCTCGTGCGCCTTTTTGGTGCTCTAGTTCAGCAGGTCCTGTAATGACGCCAGGCTGTCGGCTTCGGCCACCGGCTTGTCCTGCCGCCAGCGCAACATACGCGGGAAGCGCACCGCAATGCCGCTCTTGTGGCGCTTTGACAAGGCGATGCCTTCAAAGCCCAGTTCGAATACCAGCGTCGGCGTGACGCTGCTCACCGGGCCGAATTTTTCCACGGTGGTTTTACGAACGATGGCGTCGACCTTGCGCATTTCCTCATCGGTCAGCCCTGAGTAGGCTTTGGCGAATGGCACCAACGTGCGCTCACTGGCGTCGGGCGGGCCGTCCCACACCGCAAAGGTGTAGTCGCTGTACAGGCTGGCACGTCGGCCGTGGCCGCGTTGCGCGTAGATCAGCACGGCATCGACACTGAACGGGTCGATTTTCCATTTCCACCACACGCCCATGTCCTTGGTGCGACCGACGCCGTACAGCGAGTCGCGGGCCTTGAGCATCATGCCCTCGACGCCCAGGCTGCGAGAGGCTTCACGTTGAGTCGCCAGATCAAGCCAATCCTTGCCGGTGAGTAGCGGGGAGGGCATCAGCACCTCACTCTGGACGCTTTCGATCAAGGTTTCCAGTTGTGTGCGACGTTCATGTTGCGGTCGGCTGCGCCATTCATCGCCTTGCCATTCAAGCAGGTCATAGGCCAGCACCACCACGGGAACGTCAGCGAGAATTTTCTTGCCGAGGGTCTTGCGGCCAATCCTTTGTTGCAGCAGGGCAAAGGGCTGAACCGAAGGTAACGATGCGGTGGCATCACCGTTCAACGCAAATTCAGCGCCGCTATCGGGGCTCGGCTCGGGGGCTTTCCAGACGACGATTTCTCCGTCGATAACTGTGCCGTCAGGCAGGCACTGCGCCAGGCTGTGCAGCTCGGGAAACCGGTCGGTGACCAGCTCTTCGCCGCGCGACCAGATCCACAAGCGTCCGTCACGTTTGACCAGTTGCGCGCGAATACCGTCCCACTTCCATTCCACCTGCCAGTTCTCGGCCGCCCCGAGCAACTCCTCAAACTGATCGGCGGGCTGTTGCAGGGAATGGGCAAGAAAAAACGGATAGGGCTGACCGCCACGTTGTGCGTGCTCGTCTTCGGATTCAGGCGCGATCAGTTTCAGGTAACGCTCGGCGCTGGGCCGATGTGACAGGTCGGTATAGCCAACCAGTCGTTGGGCGACGCGCTTGCTGTCGATATCGGCCAGCGCAGCCAGTGCGCGCGTCACCAGCAGTTTCGACACGCCAACCCGGAAACTGCCGGTGATCAGTTTGATACAGACCATCAGGCTGCTGCGGTCCAGTTGTGACCAGAACATCGGCAGGCGGGCTGCCAGCTCTTCGGGCGGCAGCCCGCGTAACGGCAGCAATTTTTCTTCCATCCAGGTGGCCAGGCCCTCGTCATTGCTGTGATCGGCCTGGGGCAGTAACAACGACAAGGTCTCCGCCAGATCGCCGACCGCCTGATAGCTCTCTTCGAACAGCCACTCCGGCAGATTCGCCAGGGTCATTGCCTGCTCGCGCAACACGCGGGTCGGCACCAGTTGCCTGGGGCGTCCACCGGACAGGAAGTACACGGCCCAGGCAGCATCCTCTGCAGCCGCTTTCTCGAAATAGTCACGCATCGCGGCAAGTTTGGCGTTGCTCGATGTGGTTGCGTCCAGCTGTGCGTAGAGTTCCGCGAAGGCTTTCATGACTGAGCCGCCCCCGCAGTTGCTGCCTCAGGCTCTGCCGTCGCCGGATTGCTGTCTTCTTCATCGCCGTATTCGGTGCTGAAGCCTTGCGCATCCAGACCCAGTTCGCGCAGATAACGCACCAGTATGCCGACCGAACCGTGGGTGACCATGACCCGCTCGGCACCAGTCTGTTCGATGGCCCAAAGCAAGCCCGGCCAGTCGGCGTGATCGGACAGCACGAAACCGCGATCCACGCCACGCCGACGTCGAGTGCCGCGCAGCATCATCCAGCCGCTGGCAAAGGCATCGCTGTATTCGCCGAAGCGCTTCATCCAACTGCTGCCACCGGCCGAGGGCGGGGCGAGAATCAACGCCTGGCGCAGGGCCGGATCAGTCTTTTTGAAGTCGCCAGCGTATTGGGTTTCCGGAATACGAATGCCGCCTTCGCGGTAGACCCGGTTCAACGGCTCGACAGCGCCATGCACCAGAATCGGTCCGATCTGGGAATCAATGCCATGCAGAATGCGTTGCGCCTTGCCGAACGAGTAGGCGAACAGCACGCTGGCCTTGCCCTGAGCCGCATTGCCACGCCACCACTGGTTGATGCCTTCAAAAATCTGCGACTGCGGTGCCCAGCGATAGATCGGCAGGCCGAAGGTCGATTCGGTAATAAAGGTATGACAGCGCACCGGTTCGAATGCCGCACAGGTGCCGTCTGGTTCGACTTTGTAATCCCCGGAAGCCACCCAGACTTCGCCTTGGTATTCCAGCCGCACCTGCGCCGACCCCAGCACATGCCCGGCCGGGTGCAGGCTGAGTTTTACCCCGTGATGGGTGATGGTTTCGCCGTATTCCAGGGTCTGCAGGTTGATGTCCTGGCCAAGGCGCGAACGCAGAATGCCCTCGCCACTTGCCGCCGACAGATAATGCTGATTGCCGGTACGGGCGTGGTCGCCATGCGCATGGGTAATGACGGCCCGTTCGACCGGGCGCCACGGGTCGATATAGAAATCACCGGGTGGGCAGTACAAACCTTCGGGACGAGCAACGACAAGATCCATGAGGCAACCGTATGGATGGGCTTGTTAGCTATGAGCCGGGGCAGGGCGGGAAGTTCGGGGAGTTTGCGTGCGCTACGGAGCGTGATGAACGATAAATATCCGAAATAACACTACTGTGCATAAAAGCGCTTTTTTATCACGATGGCAATGACGACGCAGAGTGCGACCTGAGTGACAGGGCGAAGGAACCCGACGAAGTCGGGCCGGAAACAGGAGCGAGGGGATTTGCCTACTTTGGCCCCATCAAAGTAGGTCGCCGAGGGGCGAAAAGGTGACCTGAGCCGAACCTNGCGGAGCGTCACGAAATGCATTACCACGCGGAGCGTGGGAACGATAGGCGTTCGGGAGCCTGCTCCGCGTGGGTATATGCCTGTTGGAGCTTGGGAACGGGCGTTCGGGAGCCTGCTCCGCGTAGGTATGCTCGCTGGAGCATTCGGAACGATAGGCGTTCGGGAGAACACTATCGTGCCCATGCTCCGCGTGGGTATGCCGTTCTGGACGCTCCGCGTCCGGTTTTCGGCGCTTACTTGCCCGGCGTGAGTGTCAGGCGTTGCTTGCCGTAGCCTTTTTCATAGTTCTGCTGTTGCAGCGGGATCGACATGTATTGACCTTTCTGCCACGGCTCGATGCTGTTGGCATAAAACGGGCTGGCCGGGTTGCCGGACTGGCCGGTGCTGATCAGGCCGGTCATGGGCTCGACAAGGCTGAAGTCGACGATCATGCGCAGGCCGGGGGCCACGTGTGTATCGAAGCCTTTACCCCACTCGAAACCGGACACGTTCAGCGTGCTGTGGTCACCACCTGCCGGAGAGGCACCGCGATTGAACTCGCCGCCACCCAACTGTTTGGCGAGCGGGCTGGTCGAGGTCCAGTTGTCGCGGTGCAGCTTGCCCCATTGCCAGGCCTTGTGATCGCTACCCAACAGGCTGTCGCCACTGGTGACAGCAGCCGCCAGACTGCGCGCCAGGATGGCTGGCTTGTCTTCTTTCTGCGGGGTTTTGACGTCATCCCAGTACGGGCTGTCATCACGGCCCAGCAAATGGTCGGCTTGCGGCGAATACGACGAGCTGGCGTTGGCCACCAGCGCCTGCCAGGCAGGACTGGTTTCCGGGCCCAGTTCATCAAGGAAAATCTGCTTGGCGCTTTCCTGCAGAAACAGCTCGTACAGCGCAGCGTCAGCCGACGTTGCGCTGAGCTTGCCATCGAATGCCATCAGGCGCGTGAACGCTTCGCGGGCCTTGTTACGATCCGCTTCCGGCAGGGCGTCGATGGCCTGCTTGAGCGGCTTGCTCATGCCCGGTGCCTGGAACATGGTCTTGAGTTTGGCCGCGAATGTCGTGGTCTGGTCGTACTGCATGGCGATGGTGCTGCGCAGGTCCTGCTTGCCGCTGTTGGCCAGCTCGGCGATACGCTCGGCACGCTCCGGGTAGCCCCACGAGTTGGAAAGCTGCATGCCATAGCCTTTCGGAATCGTGCGCTGGTTAGCCGCCGCTAGCCAGCCCTGACGCGGGTCTTGGTCGTAAGGATGGAGCATCGAGTCGGCGAAACCGTCCCAGTCGTATTTGCCATCCCAGCCCGGCGAAGGCAGCAGGCCCTGGCCTTCACGGCGGTTCGGGAAACGGCCGGTGACCTGCCAGCCAATGTTCGAGGCATCGGCGAAGATCATGTTCAGGGTAATCGCACGAATCTCGCGGCTGGTGTCGAAGGCCTTCTCGACGTTAGGTGCGCGGGACAGATCAAAGAATGCGTCCAGGCTCTTGTCGTCCTTGAAGTTGGGTACTTGCAGCGCCAGGCTCAAGCCATTGTCCGGTGGCGTTGCAGATGCGTTGAGCAGCGCGCCGTGGCGGGTTTCGTATACGGTTTCGCGAAGCGGGCTACCACCCTTGACCAGAAAGGTCTCCTGATGGGCAGTAGCGGGCAGCCATTTGCCGTCAGCCATATAAGACACGCGGTTGCCTTCGCGCTTGATCTTCTCCAGAAACAGGTCCTGGTTGTCGCCCTTGACGTTGCTCATGCTCCACGCCAGCTTGCCGTTGAAGCCGCTCAGGACCAGCGGCAAGCCTGCGATGGAAACACCGGACACCTGATATTTCGGCGCTCGGATCTGCACGAAGCTCCAGGCGGAGTTGAGCCCGGCAGGCAGTTGCATGTCGCTGGCCAGCAGGCTCTTGCCGCTTCGGCTGCGTTGCGGCGCGATGGCCCAGTTGCTGGAGGCTGCAACGCCAAGCATGTTCAGGTCCGAGAGCTGCAAGGCGATCTTGTTCAGGTCGCTCAGGCCATTGACCTGATTATTCAGGTTCAGGCCCTTGAGCTTGTCGGCTTCGGCAAATGGCAGTTCTTCGTCAGGGTAGGTCGGCAGCAGCCAGGCAAGTTTGTCTGCCCCGACTTTCTGCGCCAGCACCAGCGCCGAAAGCTCTTCCTGCAGGTTCACCGACAGGCTGAAATTGAGCAGGCTGAAGATCAGCGCCGAGTCTTCCGGTTTCCAGTACTCCGGCTTGTAGCCCGAATTGGCGACATCGGCCGGCAGCTTGTCGCGGTAGCGGAACAGGTAAGCGTTAACGCCGCGCGCATAGACGTCGAAGAAGCGCTTCAAGCGAGGCGAGGCGGCGTTATACAGGTCGCTGGCGTTTTGCTTGAGGTTGACCGAGCGCATCAAACGGTCGACTTCCAGCGCGTCCGCCCCGGCCATTTCCGACAAACGGCCCTGCGCCAGCAGGCGCATGCCGAGCATCTGACCGATGCGGTCACCGGCATGGATGTATCCGAGGGTGAACAGCGCATCGTGATACGTGCTGCTTTCAATCAGCGGCATGCCCATGTTGTTGCGGCGCACGGAAACGTTTTGCGCCAGCCCTTTGAGCGGGAACGTCCCGGAAGCAGGCAGTACGGTCTCTGGATCACCGCCGCCCAACTGGCAGCCGGCAAGGCTCAGGAAACTCGCCGCAGCGGCGGCAGCGCCGAATCGGGGTAGAAAATGACGAAGGGCTGGCGAGGCCATGGGCAAGCTCCTGGAGGGGTAACGTACAAAAGTCGCTACGTTAGAGAGCAGGCCGTCAGCGCGCAAGCGGGGAGGGCGAGTTTATTTCAGGATTTTGCAGAAGCTGGCCACACGCCTCTCGCTCCACTGCGTGTGAAGACGCGCGCAAATGAAAACGGCCTGCTCATGCAGGCCGTCAGAAGAACGCTCAACGCTTTACGCGCCGTGGCATTTCTTGAATTTCTTGTCGCTGCCGCACGGGCAAGGGTCGTTGCGACCTACATCTTTCAGGGTGTTGCGCACCGGTTCCTGGTGGGCATGCCCGCAGTTCGGACCGTGCACGTGGCCATGCTGGTGGTCGTGATGATCGTGATCATGGTCGTGGTTGCAATCGGGGCCATGAACATGGGCTTGCTGGTTCATCGGTTTTACTCCGCAAATAAATCTGGCGCGCATTATCCAGCAAATCGGGACGAAGCAGTATCGACATATTTCGATTCACATATTACTGCAAATTTAAGTATGCTTATTTTTTCGGGCGTTTTTCAGCGTCTTTGTATTTTCATGCGCAGAGCCAACGTTATGACCCGACAAGAGCGTATCGCCAGGGCAATTGCCGCCAGCGGCATGAAGAAAGGGGAAATTGCCGCACAGTGCGGCGTTGCCAATTCTGCCGTCACCCAATGGATCAGCGGCGAAAGCAAAAGCCTGCGGCCGGAAAACCTCTATGCACTGGCGCGGGCCACGGGCTTTCGTGCCGAGTGGCTGGCGATTGGCGAAGGGCCTGAAAAGGACGCCCCCTTTGACGCCAACGTTGCCCTGATCGATCAGCCGAACATGTCCTTTCGTTATCCGGTAATCAGCTGGGTGTCGGCAGGTTCCTGGGAGGAAGCCGTCGAGCCTTACCCCGACGGTTTTTCCGATCGCTATGAAATCTCCGATTACGACTCCAAGGGCCCGGCGTTCTGGCTGGAGGTCAAGGGTGACTCGATGACTGCACCCACTGGCGTCAGCGTGCCAGAGGGGATGATGATTCTGGTTGATACAGAAGCCGATGTGCAGCCCGGCAAGCTCGTGATCGCCAAGCTGCCCGCCAGCAACGAGGCAACCTTCAAGAAGCTGGTCGAGGACGGCGGCACGCGCTACCTGAAGCCCTTGAATCCTGCGTACAAAATGATCGAGTGCGGTGCCGACTGTCGCATCATTGGTGTAGCTGTGAGAATGACCGCCAGGCTATGAGCCTTGTTTTACAAGGCTTGCGGGCGTTATCCGTCGCGACGTGAGGCGGGGCGCGTCCTACGAAGTGCTTGCGCAGGTCTTGCAGCTGGAATACTGTATTTATATACAGTTATCTCCGGGAGGCAGTCATGACTGGCACTCGTAATGGGCCGACAGGTGCGTCGTCTTATGAACAGATCGGCAAGCGCATTCAACGGCTGGTATCTGCGCCGAATGTTCAGAAGATCCAGTGGGTCATCGTAGCCCGACGCGACGATGAGCCTGTGGACAGCTGGAACGTGGTGCTCCGGGAAATCGAAGAAACCGAAGGGATCGAGGTCGACCGTCAGCCAGACGGTTCGGTAAGGATCGGCTGGCAGCGCTATATCGATAATTGAGCCTTTATACGGTGCTCCGCCACGTTTGATGGCAAACGTTTCACTTTATTTTTAAGTATGCTGAACTTTTTGGTTCCAGCTTCACATACCGCCGCCGCATCGACCCGCAATACGCGCAAGGAAGCGATAAAGGGCAGGGCGGGCCCGAACGTCAACCCGGATGACCCTCAGCAACCCGTTCCCTGCCATTCGAATGGCAGGCTCTCAGCGTCTGAATTTCTGTTTTCGTGAACGGCTGTATTTCTTGAGCGGAGTCAGGTCCGATGGATATCTTGAATGGTTTGGCAGACAGAGGCGAATGGCTGGTCGCCGGTCTGGTGGGTGCAATCATCTCTGGCTGGTGGCATAAGGCCGGCTTGCTCGACTGGCGTGCCTGGCTGGTTTTTCTGGTCACCGGCGTGGCCTGTGCGGTGTTTCTCACCGGCATCGCCAGTGATTATCTGGGGGTGGCCGACCCTCGCAACATCACAGGCGTGGGCTTTCTGTTGGGCTCGTTTGGTGGCGCGTTGATCAGCGCAATCAATCGGGCATTGTGGGCGGCGGATATCTGGAAGTTTCTGCTGGAGCTGATCAAGGGCAAGCTGGGCGGTTAGGCCACGTGATTATTTGCGTTGAATCAGCTCATCTGGTGCCACGTCGCCGGTTTTGCCGATCCGCACGTTGTGCCTGAACAGCATTCCGGTCTTGAGCTTGCCTTCAAGCCGGTAATGGATCAGCTCATCAGGTTTTTTCAGCAGTTGAGCGATGTATTTCGCGTAACGCCACAGGTTGGTACGAACAGGCACCACAAAGGTTTTCCGGCTATGCGCATCGACGAAAAACCAATCACTGAATTGGTCGTCAGCGAGCACAACGTCATTAAGCGAGATCTTATAGTTCAGGCCGCGTACGAACAGGTCCGAGTCGTTGGGGTTATCGACCTCGAAATACAGTTTGAAATCCTGTTGTGTCAGCCTTGCCTTGACCACCTGGACTTTGAGCAAATGCACTTCCGGATCCTGCACGCTGTCAAAGCTCAGTAACGAGCATCCGCTGAGACCGAACATGACCAGCGCGAGGCTTATGATTCTTGTAATGTGCGCCTGAAAAAACATGGATGTGCTCCGTTTGACGCCTGAGTCTAACAACTCGACGGTCAAGGGTAACGCGCTTGTTGCGCTGTCTGATGCTACGCCATACTTTTTATTGACGTGCTTACCGGTGTCTCCATGAATGTCTACGAAATTGTCTTCAGTGCCGAACTGGTCGCCGGAGCCCAGCCCGAGAAGGTCAGGGCCAACCTTGGCAAGCTGTTCAATGCCGACGCCGAGCGTCTGGAGCTTCTGTTCTCCGGGCGCCGACTGGTCCTGAAAAACAATCTCGATGCGGCAACCGCTGAAAAATACCGCGCTACGCTGGAGCGGGCAGGCGCACGGGTCCATGTGCTGGAAATGAATACGCCGCTGCCCATGGAAGAGGTCGAACTGGCGCCGCCGCCCGACGCACCGACCTGGTTGCGTAAATCTCCGGCTGGCCCGCAGTCGGGTACGGGCCGTCTGCAGATCAAACCGCGTGACGCGTATATGGCTGCTTTCGAAAATGTCGATGCGCCGGACTATTCGGTGGCCGAAGCGGGGGCCGACCTGTCGCCCGCCAAACCTCAGCCCGCAGCGCCACTGCTGGATCTTTCCCGGTTGAGCCTGGCACCGGTGGGCAGCGACATGGGGCAGGCCGAAAGGCCCGAGTCGCAGGCGGCTCCCGATACTTCTCACCTGAAGGTCATTCCGGAGTAATGCTGCGGGCCAACTGAATCCTGAAACGGAATTATTTTCAATCAGCTCTGTTACTTTCGAACTTTCGCTCGGCTAACAGGCATTGAGAAATATTCCATCAGGAGTTGCCCGATGTCCCGTTCGTTAGACACCCTTCTGCGTCCCAGTCTGTTGGCCGTGGCGATTGCCCTGTGCACGCCGCTGGCCAGCCCGCTGCTGATGGCCGCGCAGCAGGCCAGCGTGGTTGCCTATGACCTGCCTGCAGGCCCCCTGGCGACCACGCTGAACCAGATTTCCAGCCAGGGTGGTCTTGCATTGAGCCTCGATCCTGCGCTGGTTGCTGACAAAACAAGCCCAGCGGTGAAGGGGAATTTCGACGCGGCGACAGCCTTGCGTGAGGCGTTGCGTGGCAGCGGCCTGCAACTGGTGCAGAGCAGCGCCGGGACCTACACGCTGATGGTCATGGAGCAGAACGCCTTGAACCTGTCGGACGTGAACATCAACGCCAACAGCGCGCCCGCCGAAGGCTCGGAAGCTGCAGGTTATCGCAGCGAGAACATCAGCAGCGTCGGTGCACTGGGCGGCATGAAACTGCAGGACGCGCCGTACTCCATCAGTGTGACGCCTCAGGCTCTACTGAAAAACATTCAGGCCACCTCGCTCGACGATGTCATCAAGCACAACCCGTTTACCCAGATGTACTCGCCGACCAGCGCCGGTTATGCCAGCGCCGTCAACATTCGTGGTTTCAGCAGCTCGGGCAGCCTGAACATCGCCAATGACGGCTTGCGCTTTACCAATGGTGCGGATGGCAGCAACTACATTGAAGAGATGGAACAGCTGGAAGTCATCACCGGTCTGACCGGTTTCCTGTATGGCCCGGCCTCGCCGGGCGGGCTGGTCAACTACGTCATCAAGCGCCCTACTTACGAACGCTATAACAGTGTCACGCTTGGCAATGCCGGTGGCGAGAACTACTACCTGCATGGCGATTTCGGCGGGCCGATCGACAGCGAAGGCAAGTTTGCCTATCGCCTGAACGTGTTGACTCAGGATGGCGAAACCGCTGTCGACATGAACAAGCGTCGTCGCGAAATGATTTCCCTGGCGCTGGACTGGAACGTCTCCGACGACCTGCTGGTGCAGTTCGACGCTTCACACAAAAAGACCGAAATTCGCGGCCTGACCAGCTACTGGTACTTCGGTGACCAGTCGTTACGCCCAAGCGCAGCCTCGCTGGACAACGACAAACTCTACAGCCAGAAATGGTCGTTTTCCGATTATGAATCCGACAAGGCGGGCGTACGCGCCAAATGGCGCTTGAACGATACATTCACCTTGCGCGCGGCCTTTGCAGCCCAGCAGTACACTTCGGAAAACACCTATACCGGGCCGACTGTTTACAGCGCGGGTCTGTATTCGCAGCCGTTGTACGCCTTCGCACCGATCGAAACCGAAGAAAAGACCGGCTCGCTGTTTCTGGATGCAGCATTCGATACCGGTTTTCTCGGCCACAAAGTCACGATGGGGTACCAGGGCAACACATCTCGCCAGAAGCAGTACGAAGACCACATCCCGTACACGCCTGGTCAGCCTGGTCCGCAATACACCTCGCCAGTCGGCACGATACCGCTCGACCAGACACCTCAGGTCGGCAAACCGTCGTACTCGATTGGCCACGGCAACCAGCGTCTGGCCAATAGCTCGGAGAGCAACAACTTCCTGATCGGCGACATCATCACCTTCAACGAGCAATGGTCGGCGATTCTTGGCGTGACCAACACGCAGATCAAGACTTACGCCAACGAGTTCGTTTACGCCAAGGCCTTCGGCTCCGCAGAGACCGAGACCAAATACAACGAAAGCAAGACCTCGCCAAACATCTCGCTGGTCTACAAGCCGCTGCCGTGGCTGACCACTTACGCCACCTATATAGAAGGTCTGCAATCCGGCGGTGTCGCCCCGAGCGGCGCGGCCAATGCCGGCCAGGCATTCGCACCGGAAGTCAGCGAGCAATATGAAATCGGTGCCAAGGCGACGTTGGGTGAAACCCTGTTTACCCTGGCGCTGTTCAACATCGAGAAGCCCAACGGCTACACCACGGCCTCGAATATTTACGTGGTGGACGGACGTCAGGAAAACAGCGGCCTGGAGTTCAGCGTGACCGGCAAGGTCGTTCCGGAACTGACACTGGTCGGCGGCTTTACCTTGCTGGACCCGAAGATCAAGAAAACCGGCATTGCCGCAGATGAAGGCAACGCACCGACCAACGTCGCCAAGCAACTGGCCAAGGTCTATGCCGAATACGACATCAACCCGGTGCCTGGGCTGGCGGTAACCGGTGGCGCGTTTTATACCGGCAAGCAATACACCGACCAAAGCAACGAAAACGACCTGCCGTCCTTTACCACCTTCGACGCCGGTGCCCGCTATCGCATGCGCGTCTCGGAAAACGACCTGACCCTGCGGGTCAACGTCAGCAACCTGGCCAACAAGGAATACTGGCTCAACAGCAGCTACCTGGGCGACCCGCGCACTGTAGCGTTCTCGGCGCAGCTGGAGTTCTAGGTCGACTTGTGTCCACCGGAGCGTGACCATGACTATCGTGCGACGCTCCGCGTCGTCATGCCGTTCTGGACGCTCTGCGTCCGGTCTTGAGCGTGATGGTGCGGCGCAGGGCTCACGCACGGCATTCCTACGTTGTAGCGTGCGGAACGATCATCTCGACTATCTCAAACCACATAAGGCGAGCAGCATTTCTTGAATTTCTGTTCGCTGCCACACGGACACGCGTCATTGCGTCCGGCCTTGAGCGGGACGGTGGAATCGATAAAGTACCAGCGGCCCTGATTCTGCACGAACGACGAGCGCTCCTTGTGGCTGTGTTCACCGTTACCGTCGTGCCAACGGGCAGTGAAGGTCACAAAGGCATGCTCGGGCTTGCCGCCGAATACCTCCGAACTTTCTACCTCCAGCCCCAGCCAGGTGCTCTGCGCGCTCCACTGGGCAATGGCCTCACGGTTCAACCCGCTTTGCTGAACAGGCAGCGTCGTCTGGACCAGATAATCAGTCAGCCCGAGCACGTAGGCGCTGTAGCGCGAGCGCATCAGTTTTTCCGCGCAAGGCGCAGGCTGGCCAGCGTGATAATGACCGCAGCAGGCCAGCAACAGATCGCCGCTGCCGCACGGGCAAATAGCACTACTCATAGGTCACCACCAATACTTTCCAAAATTCTCCGGGTTGGCCCAATACTTCGCGTTCAGCCAGTCGGGCACCTGTTTGTATTCGCGCAGGTCGTAGGTGAACAGGTTCAGGACCTGCTCGTCGCGGGTGAAGCGTTCGCTGGATTGCAGGGCCAGCGAGAAAAAGTCGGTCTCCTGCCAGCCGCAGGCCTGCAAGTCGGCCAGTACCGCGATGCGGCTGGCGTTAAGGTTGCGGATGCCGCCCAACAGCTCCAGTCCGGTACGCTTGGGGATGTGCTCCAGGCAATCGACCACCAGCGCCAGATCGAAACGTTGCGCCGCCAGATCTGCGGGCAGGGGACCAGGTTCGGCCAGCGCCACCTCGGTCTGCGGGTGTGCTTCCTGAAAGGCTTGTAACGCAGGGAACGCCTGAGCGCCGATCAACAGCAGACGCTGGGGTGCGTAACGGTCGAGCAGGGCAGCCAGCGCTTGCTGCGGCGTGCGGGATGAGTAGCCGACGGTCATCGAAAGTCCTCTGGTTGACTGACAAGACTAGCCTGCCGGACCCGCTCTGAACAGCCGTCAGTATCAGGCGAACGCCCACAGACTGACGACAACGATCTATGCTTGATCTTTTTCAATACACTGCTGGCATATTCGGCGTACAGCACGTCTACTGTGCGGCGACGAAAAGCGCGCGCAGACTGCGCTTTCGTAACGGATCATGACAAAGGGGGCAGGCGATGAAGGTGTTTTGGGGGCTGGGAAAGATCTTGATGCTGGGCTTCTGGCTGGTGGTGCTGGCCAATGCGGTCATTGAAGCGCCCAGCCCGTTTGGCGTGATGATCGACATGGCGGGTGCCGTGCTGTTGTTGACTCACTTGCTCGAACTGATCCTGTTCAACGGCAGCCTGCGCGGTCGCAGGCATCCTTGGCGCGACCGGGGCAAAATCATCCTGTTCGGCATCTTTCATGTTCAATCCATCGGCCGTTCGGCCACAGGGCACTCTCATGCGTAAGCTCGTTCTGCTGGCTGCACTGTTCAGCCCTATGGCCTTGGCTCAGGCGATTATCGTCGCGCCACACTCGCTCATGCGTCTGCCTGGCAACAGCAGCGTTTTGCAGGTCGAGCGCCTTGAAGTGGCCGACTACGGCACCCTGCTGATCCCGGCCGGTATCGATGACGTAAAGATCGGCGAACTGGTGCTGGGGCACGAAGCGCGGATTGCCATCGTCCCCGGTGTCCAGGCGTTCAACCTTGTCGTGGTGCATGGTGAATTCGGCACCGGTAGCCAGATCACTGCGCGAGGCGCTCCGGGCACGTTCGAGAAGCCTGCACTGCCGGGGCGCAATCTGACCCTGCGTCTACAGAGCCTGAATGCCGAACAACTGTCGATCGATGCACGCGGCGGCGCGGGCAGCCCAGGCTATGTCGGGCTCGATGGCGGCACGGGCGAAGAGCCGGGCTGCACCTGGGGCCAGGCCGGGCGTGGTTACAACGGTGATAGTGGCGGCAACGGCCACGACGGCGCAGCCGGTGCGCAGGTTCGTCTGGAGCTGCCACAGAGCTTTCCGGCCGAGCGTATCAAGGTGAATGTTGCGGGTGGCGCGGCAGGCAAGGGTGGTGAAGGCGGCAAGGCAGGCAAAGGCGGCGCTTCGAAGGGCTGCATCGTCTACCGCGCGGACGGCGGCAAGCCAGGCAGACCGGGCGAACCCGGCCTGCCTGGTGTTGCAGGGCCCGCGGGCAGTTTGATTCTGCAGCGCCTGTAACCTTCAACAGCTGTCATCCTTGAGAGGCAGCCCGGATCAGGCGCAAGGCCACGATCCGGGCAGTCATCACGGCAGCGCGCTTACTGCGGTACGCCTTTTTCCCAGTTCTTCCAGTCGCCGACAATGGCCTGCACCAGCGGATTACCGGTGCGGTACAGGTTTTCCAGTGCCGGTACGAAGGCACCCTGGTCGGCATACTTGAGCAAATTGTCCACTTCGCTGTAACCCGGATACGGACGGTCGAAATCGGAACCTGCGCGCACCACGGCCAGCCGGTTGACGTCTACCTTGCCTGCCTTGCTGGCTCGCAACAGGGCTTCGTACGTCGAGTTGTCCTCCTGCTGGGTGGTGCAATACACGCCTTTGCCGTCGGTCAGCAGCTTGGTCCAGACTTCCGCCCGCTCACTCAGACGCGTTCCGGAAAACCACGTGTTGCCCGCCAGCGTATCGCACTGCGTCACCTGCGGCGGCTGATTGGCCGGGGCGTAAGGGTACTTGACGCGCCAGGCGGCAGATTCCTTGCTCTCGCTGAGCGTCACTTTTTGCGACAGGGCGAAGGCCTTGGCTTGAAGTTTGGGGTTCAGCTCAAAGACTTCAGTCTTGTAGTCCAGCGGCGGCTTTTCGTTCGGACCTTTGGTGTTGATGCCCAGGTAACCGGTCGGCCAGTCCTTGGGCACGTCGCGCGAATCGATTTCCCACTGCGTGCCGAACTCCACCAGATAATGCGCCCACGCAGTGGTGCCGAGCGTGCCGTGATGCGGGTTGATACCGGCAATGCCAGCAACGATGAAGTAGGTCTTGCGCAGGTCGAATTGCGGCGATAGCGCCAGCGCCAGGGTCGACGCGGCAGCATTGGTCTGGCCCATGCCGGTGACCATCAGGCACACGTCCTGAGCGTTGCAGCGGATGGCCGGGTACTCGGCGGCAAGGCCGGGCACCTGAATCTCTTTGGTCAGGTGCAGCCGGTCGATCCAGTTCTGTGCTTCGGGCGCAAACATGGCGACCAGCATGACCTTGGGCGTGACTGGCGTAACCGGCGCGGTGGCTGCCCAGAGGGCAGGGCTAAGCAGGGCCAGTGTGGCGCCGAGTGTATTGCGGGTGATGTGTTTCATGAAAACTCCTGTCGTCATAATCAGGTTCAGAACTGGTAACCCACGCCTGCGTAATATCCCCAGCCGTCGGAGCGCGCACGGAAGTTGCCTTCGCCGAAGTTCAGCTCGCTGCCGTCCTGCCAGTTGCCGCCGTTGTGGAAGTAACGACCCACCAGGGTGAAGCGCAGGTGCGTGAAGGCGTAAAGCAGCACGTTGGTGGCGACTGTGGAGTTGCCGGTGCGTGCCGGATCGTTCTTGAGGTCCGAGCCGAAATCGAAGTTGGTGAAGCCGATGTACGTCAGCGAAGCGCCGTTGTCGAATTTGCTGATCGGTACGATGTATTTGAGCTGGGCGCGATAGCCATCCCACGAGTACTCATTGCTGGCACCGTAGTTCTCCCACTGGTAGCGGCCATAGAAGTTGGCCGACAGATTGACCCGCGAGTGGGTGTCGATGTCAGTGCCAAGGCCGCTGTACAGGGTGTTGGCACGGTTGGCCGAGTTGCTGCCGTGGTCGTAGATCCAGTCAAAGGCGACGTACCATTCCTTGAACGGCCCGACGGCCAGGCTGCGCCCTGCCAGGTAGTCGATGGAGATACGCGGCTCATGCTCCATGAACAGCGGCGAGCCATGGTCCCAGACGCCTTTGTCATTATCATTGCCGATACCGAGGATCTTCGGCACGTCGACATAGCCATAGAGTTCAAACGGCCCCTTGCGGCCGAAATACTCGTACTCCAGGTAAATGTCATCGTTGGGCTTGGGGCCGAAGCTGATGTCCTTGCTGCCGATCAGCGTCAGGTCCTGGTTGAACCAGTCTGAAAAGTACGCGCCTTTGCCTTCCTTGGGTGAGGCGGGCGGGCTGAGCGCTTCGCCTTGAGCCGAGTCTTCGGCAGCGGCGGGCTGTGCCAGGACGCTGGTGCATGGCAACGCCGCAGCGGCGGCGAACAACAGAGGCATGAGGAATCTTGAGGGCGTTGCGGGTCGAGTGAATGGCGGCTGTGGCATTGAAGCTCCTTTTCGTGGGCGCGTACTGCTGATCGCAAACGTTTGCACAGCCCATGCCAAAGTGTTTCAAGATGTTGAATGGCTTGGATATCGGGCACAGAAGATGACCGATCGGGCAGGAAACTGCCCGCAAGCTGTGCGCGGTGTCACCGCCAGTGCCCCGCGATGTTCCGTTTTGCCTCAAAGGCCCGGACGGGCGGCTGCCAATATCACTACTGCCAGGCCGATAATCAGGTTGATGCCGACCAGCCGGCGAATGTGACCGAGTGCTGCTGCGCCTTCGGCCCATTGTTCGGCGTCCACGGCGCGACGCAACTCCGGCAACTGCAATGAATGGATACGCAGGAACAGCGCAACCATCACCACGTACAGGCCCATCATGATCTGCACATAACGCGGCGCGGTTTCAAAGCCGGTGAAATTCAGCTGGATCATGCCGATGCCGGTAATCGGCAGCAGCACCACGGCTGCCCAGACCCAGACGAAGAAGCGTGGAAACACCTGGACCCACACTTTCAAGCGAGAAGGGCCTTCAAGTGCTGCAATGACTGCTGGACGCAAGACCATCCAGGCGAAAAACATCCCGCCAACCCACACCAGGGCAGCCAGCAGATGCAGCGTATAGACAGTAGAAAAAGCGGTCATCGGACACTCCGTTCTGCGCGGATGGATTTAGCGCGCTATGATAGCGCCCACTCAGAACTACTGAAAATTTATCCAGCCTTTTTAGCCGTGCCCCCGAACCGAAGCCAATGATCAGTACCGAACTCAAAACCCAGATCCAGGGCGCTTACTCGCGTTTCCTCGAAGCCAAGAGCCTCAAGCCACGCTATGGCCAGCGATTGATGATCGCTGAAGTTGCCAAGGTGCTGGGGGACATTGACACCGATGAAGAGGGCCGTCGTTCGGGCGATCCTGCGGTAGTGGCCGTCGAGGCCGGGACGGGCACCGGCAAGACCGTGGCGTATGCCATCGCGTCGATCCCCACCGCCAAGGCGGCAGGCAAGCGGCTGGTAATCGCCACCGCGACCGTCGCCTTGCAGGAGCAGATCGTCTACAAGGACCTGCCAGACCTGATGCGCAATAGCGGTCTGAATTTTACCTTCGCGCTGGCCAAGGGCCGCGGCCGTTATATGTGCCTGTCGAAACTCGACGCGTTGCTGCAGGAGAGCGACGCGACCAACGCGACCGCGCAGCTGTTTGAGGAAGAAGGCTTCAAGATCGAGGTCGATGAAGCCAGTCAGAAGCTGTTCACCAGCATGCTGCAGAAGCTGGCGGGCAATAAGTGGGACGGTGATCGCGACAGCTGGCCTCAGGAACTCGCCGATCAGGACTGGGCGCGGCTGACCACCGATCACAGCCAGTGCACCAACCGGCATTGCCCGAACTTTCAGCAGTGCGCTTTCTATAAGGCGCGCGAAGGCATGGGCAAGGTTGACGTGATTGTCACCAACCATGACATGGTGCTGGCGGACCTCGCGCTGGGCGGCGGCGCCGTGCTGCCCGACCCGCGTGACACGCTGTACGTGTTCGACGAAGGCCATCACCTGCCTGACAAGGCCATCGGCCACTTCGCTCATTACACCCGACTGAAGTCCACCGCTGACTGGCTTGAACAGACAGCCAAGAACCTCGCCAAGCTGCTGGCCCAACACCCACTGCCCGGCGATCTGGGCAAGCTGATTGAGCAGGTGCCGGAGTTGGCCCGCGAAATCAAGGGGCATCAGCAGTTCATGTTCGGTGCCTGCGAGCAACTGGCAGATTTCCGCGCCGGTGAAGACATGCAGGGTCGCGAGCGGCCCCGTCACCGCTTTGTCGGCGGCGTGATTCCCGAGCACATCCGCGAGATGGGCATCGAGCTCAAGAAGGGCTTTGCGCGCCTGGACGACCTGTTCACGCGCCTGACCGAGCTGCTCAAGGAAGGCATGGATGGCGAAGTCAACATCGGTATCGCCAGCCATCAGGCTGAAGAGTGGTACCCGCTGTTCGGCAGCCTGCTGGCCCGCGCCCACGGTAACTGGGAGCTGTGGACCGCCTTTACCGCCGAAGACCCGGAAGACAGCCCGCCCATGGCGCGCTGGCTGACCCTGGCCGACAGCGGTGCAATGTTCGATATCGAGGTCAATGCCAGCCCGATCCTGGCGGCGGAAATGCTGCGTCGCAACCTGTGGAACATTGCCTACGGGGCGCTGGTGACTTCAGCGACCCTGACCGCGCTGGGCAAGTTTGATCGTTACCGCATGCGTGCCGGCCTGCCCAAAGGGGCGGTGACCGCCGTGGTGCCAAGCCCGTTCCATCACGCCGATGCCGGTGTGCTGCGCGTGCCGGACCTCAAGGCCGACCCGCGTGACTCGGTGGCCCATACCGCAGCGATCATTCGTGACCTGCCCGGGCTGGTGGAAGGTTCGCGAGGCACGCTGGTGCTGTATTCGTCGCGCAAGCAGATGCAGGACGTTTTCGACGGCCTGGACCGTGACTGGCGCAAGCAGGTGTTCATCCAGGGCAACCTGTCCAAACAGGAAACCCTCAACAAGCACAAGGCCCGCGTCGACAGCGGCGAGTCCAGCGTACTGTTCGGACTGGCCAGCTTCGCCGAGGGTGTGGACTTGCCCGGTGCGTACTGCGAGCACGTGGTCATCGCCAAGATTCCGTTCGCGGTGCCCGACGACCCGGTCGAGGCTGCGCTGGCCGAGTGGATCGAAGCGCGTGGTGGCAACCCGTTCATGGAAATCGCCGTGCCGGATGCCTCTTTGCGTCTGGTACAGGCCTGTGGCCGCTTGCTGCGTACCGAAGAAGACCGCGGCACCATCACGTTGCTGGACCGACGTGTCGTCACCCAGCGTTACGGCAAGGCGATTCTCAACGCATTGCCGCCGTTTCGCCGCGAGATTTCCTGAATAACAGCTGTCGGTTGACTCGGGTCTGTTCCCAAAGCGCCCGATCGCTGGAACAATATGCGCCCATTCGGCCTGTCATCAGGCCCAGTACCGTCAGTCAGGAGTCAGCCGTTGCAGATCCAGGGTCATTACGAACTTCAATTCGAAGCAGTACGTGAAGCCTTTGCGGCGCTCTTTGACGACCCTCAGGAGCGCGGCGCTGCCTTGTGCATTCAGGTCGGCGGCCAGACCGTCATCGATCTGTGGGCGGGCACGGCCGACAAGGACGGTGCCGAGGCGTGGCACACCGACACCATTCTCAACCTGTTCTCCTGCACCAAGACCTTTACCAGCGTGGCGGTATTGCAGCTGGTTGAAGAAGGCAAGTTGAAGCTGGACGAACCCGTCGCCAGGCTCTGGCCCGAATTTGCCGCGGCGGGCAAGGCATCGATCACTTTGCGTCAGCTGCTCTGCCATCAGGCCGGTTTGCCTGCGGTGCGCGAGCAATTGCCTGCCGAAGCGCTTTACCAGTGGGACACCATGACGGCGGCGCTGGCGGCCGAAGAACCTTGGTGGACGCCGGGGCAGGGTCACGGTTACGCGGCAATCACCTATGGCTGGCTGGTAGGCGAGGTGCTGCGTCGTGCCGATGGTCGAGGCCCGGGGGAATCCATTGCCGCGCGTATTTCTCGCCCGCTGGGGCTGGATTTTCATGTGGGCCTGGCTGATGACCAGTTTCATCGTGTTGCCCATATCGCTCGAGGCAAAGGCAACACCGGTGACGATGCCGCTCAGCGCGTACTGCAAGCCACGATGCGCGAGCCAGCCTCCATCACTGCCAAGGCGTTCACTAATCCGCCGTCGATCATGACCAGCACCAACAAACCCGAATGGCGCCGCATGCAGCAACCGGCGGCCAACGGCCACGGCAATGCGCGCAGTCTTGCCGGTTTCTATAACGGTTTGCTGGATGGCAGCCTGCTTGAAGCAGACATGCTCAACGAACTGACCCGTGAGCACAGCCTCGGTCAGGACAGGACTCTGCTGACCTCGACCCGTCTGGGCCTGGGCTGCATGCTTGACCAGCCGACCGTTGCCAACGCGACCTATGGTCTTGGCCCCAAGGCGTTTGGCCATCCCGGGGCAGGCGGTTCGGTCGGGTTCGCCGATCCTGATTACGAGGTCGCCTTTGGCTTCGTTACCAACACCCTGGGGCCGTACATTCTGATGGACCCGCGTGCGCAAAAACTGGTCGGGATCCTGCGTGAGTGTTTGCAGTAAGTATCGGCCATAAGTGCTTGTTTCATACCGACTGTCAGTTAAATGGCTGTAACAGGAACCGTACGACGGTTTCTTTTTCCAACTGCATCTTTATGCATGTTATACCGGCGTAGTCACGTCCTTCTGTCTGATCAAAACCGTTGCGGGTTATCCATGTCGTCTAATAAAAGCCTCGTTCTCGCCCTGTGCATCGCTGTGACCGGCTGTGCTCAAACCCCTCAATCCGACTCTGCTGCAACCGGAGGCCATTGGTGGCAGTTCGGTTCAGGCAGCGAGTCTGCTGATGCAGGCGCTGCTGCAAAGGCTCCGGCACCGAGCCCGGTACCTGCTCCGGTCGCCAAGGCCGCTGCAACACCGGCAGCACCTGCGGCTGGCGCTGAAAACAGCGCGCCTTGGTACTGGCCGTTCGGCTCGAAAGATAACGCGCAGGCCAAACCTGATGCCGTGGCCGACAAGCCTGCCGACAAGCCAGCTGCGCCTGCCCTGGTAGCCAAGTCGGAAACTGATAGCAAATGGTGGTGGCCGTTCGGTAGCGAGGGCAAGAAGGACGAGCCTAAAGCGCTGCCGATGCCTGATCCGAAAGTGACCCAGGCCTGGCTGGACGAGTACGAGCCGCGTCTGCGCGCTGCAATCAAGGACAGCCCGTTCCAGTTGGAGCGTCGCGAAGACCTGCTGGCAATCACTGCACCGGTCGACAGTTCGTTCAACCCCGACCGTCCGGCCATGCTGCTGCCGAATACGCTGGGTCCGATCACCCGTCTGGCCAAGGTGGTCGAAGGCGATCAGAAAACTGCCGTGCTGATTCTCGGTCATGCCGACACGTCGGGTCCTACCGAAGCCAACCAGAAGATCAGTCAGGAACGCGCGCAGTCTGTTGCCGCGATTTTCCGTCTCAGTGGCCTGGAGCGTAACCGTCTGAGCCAGCGCGGGATGGGTGCGGTGATGCCACGTGCCGCCAACGACAGCCTGCAAGGCCGTGCACTCAACCGCCGTGTTGAAATCCTCATGACGCCGCAGGACACCATGCGCGCGCTGATGGCCCGTTATGCGCTGCCGCCGGTTGCTCCAGTCATGGTTGCCACCCAGGACGTCAAGCCAGTAGCGCCAGCACCTGCTGCCGCGCCTGCCAAGAAAGCCGCCGTGGCGAAGAAAGACACTGCCAAGAAAGCGCCGGCCAAGGCCAGCACTGCCAAAAAGGCTGCGCCTGCCAAGACCACCGCAGCAGCTAAAAAACCAGCAGCGACCAAGGCCCCGGCCAAGGCGCCCGCCAAGAAAGATGACAGCCAGGCCAGTAACTGAGGCTTGATGCGTTACTTGTGACCATGCATCGTAGATGACTATCGTGCCGACGCTCTGCGTCGGTACGCCGTTCTGGACGCTCTGCGTCCGATCCTGAGTGCGCATTGCAGCACAGATTTGTGACGCAGAGCGTCACGGGATGCATGCCAACGCGGAGCATTGGCACGATGATCACCTGTCTAAGCACCACGTAAAACCTGCGCAGGAATGAAACCATGACTCAGACCCTGGCCGACATGCGCCGTGATTACACCCGCGACGGGTTGACCGAAGCGCAATCACCGGACGAGCCCTTCGCGCTCTTCCACACCTGGTTTGACGACGCTGTAAAGACCGAGCAGCCGCCGGTCGAGGCCAATGCCATGACCCTGGCGACGGTCGATGAGCAAGGACGTCCGCATTGCCGTGTCTTGCTGCTCAAGGGGCTGGACACGCAGGGTTTCACGTTCTTCACCAACTACGAAAGCGCCAAGGGCCAGCAACTGGCTGCACGTCCATTCGCGGCCATGACCTTTTTCTGGCCGACGCTGGAGCGTCAGGTTCGTATCGAAGGTCGGGTCGAGAAAGTCAGCGCGCAGGAATCCGATGCTTATTACCAGGTGCGTCCTCTGGGCAGCCGTCTGGGGGCATGGGCCTCACCACAAAGTCGCGTGATCGCAGATCGTGACGAGCTGGAAGGTTTGATCAGACAGACGGAACAACGCTTCGCAGAGACCCAGCCACACTGCCCCGAGCACTGGGGGGGCTACCGCCTTTTGCCTGAGCGAATCGAGTTTTGGCAGGGGCGCTCCAGTCGACTTCACGACCGTTTGAACTATCGTTCGGTAGACGGCAGGTGGACGCGCGAGCGCCTTGCGCCCTGATTGAATTATTCGCCCGGCGCATCGTCTGAGCGTTATGCAGGTGGGCCGCTGTATGCCGCCTGAATGAACTTAAATTGCAGGATCGGGGCCGTGACAGCACCTTTGTCAGGTAGTCTAATGGCCACTGATTCCTCTGGAGATTCCCTTATGCGCAAGTCTGCTCTTCTGGTTGCTTCGTTCACTGCCATGGCATTGATGCTGGGCGGCTGTGCCTCGAACCTGACCGGTGATTCCTATTCCCGCGATGAGGCCAGGACCGTACAGACCGTCCGCATGGGCACTATCGAATCCTTGCGTCCGGTTAAAATCGAAGGCACCAAGACGCCGATTGGCGGGGCTGCGGGTGCGGTCGTCGGCGGCGTAGGTGGCAGCGCTATCGGTGGCGGCCGCGGCAGCATCGTGGCTGCGGTAATCGGCGCGGTGGCCGGTGGTCTGCTGGGTTCAGCGACCGAAGAAGGCCTGACCCGTACGCAGGGTGTTGAAATCACCGTGCGTGAAGATGACGGCAGCATGCGTGCCTATGTGCAGCAGGTTCAGGAAAACGAGATTTTCCGGGTCGGCGAGCGCGTACGCATCATGAGTGTCAACGGCACAAGCCGCGTCACCCACTGATCTGTAACACCGCACAGCAAAACCCCGAGCCGCAATGCTCGGGGTTTTTTATTGCCAGACGTGAATGGACGTGAATATCGTGCCAATGCTCACGAAGACGATGTATCGAACGCCCTATTTCTTGCGGGTGTCGCGGCCTCTTCGCGAGCAAGACTTATGTATAACGATGGTCATTCTGAGGTCAGTCCTCGATCCCCAGCATGTCGCGCACCAGCGCTTCGGCAACCCGAATGCCGTCCACGCCAGCCGAGAGAATCCCGCCCGCATAGCCAGCGCCTTCACCGGCCGGGTAAAGGCCTTTGGTGTTCAGGCTTTGCAGGGTCGGTCCGCGGGTAATGCGCAGCGGTGCCGAGGTACGGGTTTCGATGCCGGTCAGTACCGCATCGTGCAGCGAGAAGCCTTTGATCTGCTTGTCGAACGCAGGCAATGCTTCACGAATGGCTTCAATGGCAAAGGCGGGCAGGGCGTCGGCCAGGTCCACCAGTTTCACGCCCGGTTTGTATGAGGGCTCAACGCTGCCCAGTGCTGTCGAGGCCCTGCCAGCGATAAAGTCGCCGACCAGTTGCGCCGGTGCTTCATAACTGCTGCCGCCGAGCAGATACGCATGGGACTCCAGGCGTTCCTGCAACTCGATACCGGCCAGCGGGCTGCCGGGGAAATCCTGTTCCGGCGAGATACCGACCACAATGCCCGAGTTGGCATTGCGCTCGTTGCGCGAATACTGGCTCATGCCATTGGTGACCACGCGCCCAGGCTCTGAAGTGGCGGCTACGACAGTGCCACCAGGGCACATGCAGAAACTGTAGACCGAACGACCGTTGCTGGCGTGATGCACCAGTTTGTAGTCGGCTGCGCCCAGCTTCGGGTGCCCGGCGTATTTGCCCAGCCGTGCGCGGTCGATCAGTGATTGCGGGTGCTCGATACGGAAACCTACCGAGAACGGTTTGGCTTCCATGAACACGCCACGGCCGTGCAGCATGCGGAAGGTGTCACGGGCGCTGTGGCCCAGGGCCAGAATGACGTGCCGGGATTCGATCTGCTCACCGCTGTCGAGCTGGACACCCAATAACTGGCCGTCCTTGATCATCAGGTCGGTCACGCGCTGCTGAAAACGTACTTCGCCGCCCAGCGCTTCGATCTGATGACGCATGTTCTCGACCACGCCGGTCAGGCGGAACGTGCCGATATGCGGCTTGCTGACATAGAGGATTTCTTCCGGCGCACCGGCTTTCACGAACTCGTGCAGTACCTTGCGGCCGATGAATTTCGGGTCCTTGATCTGGCTGTAAAGCTTGCCGTCGGAAAAGGTCCCGGCACCGCCTTCACCGAACTGCACGTTGGACTCGGGGTTGAGCACGTTTTTGCGCCACAGCGCCCAGGTGTCCTTGGTGCGTTGGCGAACTTCGGTGCCGCGCTCAAGGATGATCGGCTTGAAGCCCATCTGCGCGAGCAGCAGGCCGGCAAAGATACCGCAGGGCCCGAAGCCCACGACGATCGGGCGCTCTGTCAGCCCCTCGGGTGCATGACCAACCACTTTATAGCTGACATCAGGTGCAGGGCCGACGTGGCGGTCATCGCCCAGTTTGCGCAGCAGTGCCTGTTCATCACTGACCTGAAAGTCGATGGTGTAGATAAAGCACAGCTCGGATGACTTTTTGCGCGCGTCGTAACTGCGTTTGAAGAGGGTAAAGTCCAGCAGTTCGCTGCTGTCGATGCCCAGGCGCTGCAAGAGTGCAACGCGCAGGTCTTCTTCCGGGTGATCGATCGGCAGCTTGAGTTCGGTGATTCGTAACATTAAGGGGTCCAGTTTTCGGGCCGCAGGTTCAGCCCGACAGCACTACAAGACCGGCGATTATAAGCGCTGAACCCCTTTGGCGGCGAGCCTGCCTGATCACTCGTCGCGCGAACCGCCATAATAACCGCAGCCACGCTGGGCCTGGCCGTTGATACGCAGCTCGGCAGTCAGGTGTTGTACCGAGCCATTGACGCTGTCAACGCAGCGTTGCGGTGCCACCCAGATCTCGATGCGCTGGTTGTTGGCTTCGCTGCTGACGCTGAAGCTGCCGTCGGGCAGCTTCTCTTCCACGTAAGGCAAGGCGAGCGGTGCAAGACCTTCGCGCTCCAGCACCATGCCCTTGCCACTGACGTTGACGTTCCAGGCGGGTTTGTTGCCATTGACGTGCAAGGTCAGACGTTTGAAATTGGCGTCTTCACAGGCCTGACCGGGGCGCTCGACGCGGTACAGCTGATGCAGGTCCAGCTGACCGTCGCTGTTCGCCGCTTTGCTTGCGGCAAAATTACCGCGCAGATCGGCGAATACCGTGCCCTTGCTGTCTGCCAGTGAAGCGGCTTCCTGCAAGATGCCGGTATTGCCGCGATCCTTGACCACATAGCGCCGCTGCTCGTTGCACGGTTTGAACAGCAACTGGCCATTGCTGCCCGTCAGGTCGCCCTGCATACGGAGCATGCCTGCCGTGGAAACCTTGGGTTCCTCGGTCTGTTTGCCGAGCAATTGGCACCCGGCGAACAGTGGCAGAAGGGCAAATACGAGGACGGAACGGGCAGCAAACATGGTGTGGTCTCCAGACAAGTGCCGCCACGTTACTCAGACTGGAGGTGCATCACAAGGGGGAACGGCCAGACCTGCGTCGCAGTGTGACGCGGAGCGTCACGAAAGGCATTACCACGCAGAGCGTGGTAATGAGAATCAGCGTGGCCCATCCGGTTTCTGAACGTTAATGCGCTTCGCAGCGCTTACCCGCCCAGATACGCATCCCGCACTTTCGGATCGACCAGCAGTTCTTCGCCGGTGCCTTGCATGACCACACGACCGTTTTCCAGTACATAGGCGCGGTCGGCGACTTTCAGCGCCTGATTGGCGTTCTGTTCGACCAGAAACACCGTCACACCATCGCGACGCAACTGTTCAACGATCTCGAAAATCTGCTGGATGATGATCGGAGCCAAGCCCAGCGAAGGCTCGTCGAGCAACAGCAGCTTGGGCTTGCTCATCAGCGCGCGACCGATGGCCAGCATCTGCTGTTCGCCACCGGACATGGTGCCGCCACGCTGATTGAAGCGTTCCTTGAGGCGCGGAAAGAGCTGCAGGACCTTGTCCATCTGCTCCTGATAATCAGCCTTTTCCGTGAAGAAACCGCCCATCGCCAGGTTTTCTTCAACGGTCAGGCGCGCAAACACGCGACGGCCTTCCGGCACCACGGCAATGCTCTTGCGCATGATGATCGACGACTCCAGTCCGACCAGTTCTTCGCCCATGTAGCGAATACTGCCGCTGTGCGCGCGTGGTGAGCCGCACAGGGTCATCAGCAGCGTGGACTTGCCTGCGCCGTTGGCGCCGATCAGGGTGACGATTTCGCCCTGACGTACTTCAACGTTGACGCTGTGCAGCGCCTGGATCTTGCCGTAGAAAGTGGAGACGTTTTCGAACTGCAGCATTTACGCTTCCCCCAGATAGGCTTTGATCACGTCAGGATTGTCACGAATCTGTTCCGGCGTACCGTCTGCCAGAGGCGTGCCCTGATTTATCACAACAATGTGGTCGGAAATGCTCATCACCAGTTTCATGTCGTGCTCGATCAACAGGACTGTAGCGTTGTGCTCGCTGCGCAACACGCCGATCAGGGCTTTCAGGTCGTCGGTTTCTCTGGGGTTCAGCCCGGCTGCCGGTTCGTCGAGCATCAGGATGCGCGGGCGCGTCATCATGCAGCGGGCGATTTCCAGACGGCGTTGCTGACCGTAGGCCAGTGTACCGGCAGGGCGGTTAGCGAATTCCTTGAGGTTGACGGCTTCCAGCCAGTGCTCGGCGTAGTCCATGGCTTCGCGTTCGCTGCGGCGGAACGCCGGGGTTTTGAACAACCCGGCGAGGAAGTTGGTATTCAAATGCCGATGCTGGGCAACCAGCAGGTTCTCTACAGCGGTCATTTCCTTGAACAGGCGCACGTTCTGGAACGTACGCACCACGCCCTTGCGAGCAATCTGGTGACCGGCCAGGCCTTGAATGGGCTCGCCGTCCAGCAGAATAGTGCCTGCGCTTGGCCGGTAGAAACCGGTCAGGCAATTGAAGACGGTGGTCTTGCCCGCGCCGTTGGGGCCGATCATCGACACGACCTGCCCTTGATTGACGGTGAGGGCAACGCCATTGACCGCCAGCAGGCCGCCAAAACGCATGCTCAAGCCGGTGGCTTGCAGTAATGGGCGGCTCATTTCGGCAGCTCCGTTTTCAATTTCATTTCAGGCCGTTGCATGGGCAGGAAGCCTTGAGGACGCCAGATCATCATCAGCACCATCAGCGCGCCGAACATCAACATGCGGTAGTCGCTGAACTCGCGCATCAGCTCAGGCAGCAGAATCATCACGATGGCGGCCAGGATCACGCCCAGCTGCGAGCCCATACCGCCGAGCACGACGATGGCGAGGATGATTGCCGATTCGATGAAGGTGAACGATTCCGGGGTGATCAGACCCTGACGTGCGGCAAAGAAGCTGCCTGCGAAACCGGCGAACGCAGCGCCAAGGGTGAACGCCGAGAGCTTGATCACGGTCGGGTTCAGCCCCAGCGCACGACAGGCGATTTCGTCTTCGCGCAAAGCTTCCCAGGCCCGTCCGATCGGCATGCGCAGCAGGCGATTGATGACGAACAGTGCCGCCAGCGCCAGCAGCAGGGCGATCAGGTAAAGGAAGACGACCTTGTTGATCGAGTTGTAAGGCAGGCCGAAGAACTCGTGGAAGGTCTGCATGCCCTCGGCAGCCTTGCGCTCGAACGTCAGGCCGAAGAAGGTCGGCTTGTCGATGTTGCTGATGCCGTTCGGGCCACCGGTCAGCTCGGTGAGGTTGCGCAGGAAGATGCGGATGATCTCGCCGAACCCCAGTGTCACGATGGCCAGATAGTCACCGCGCAGGCGTAGCACCGGGAACCCCAGCAAGAACCCGAACAGCGCCGCCATCAGGCCCGCAATCGGCAGGCAGATCCAGAAGCCGAGCCCATAGTAGTGGGACAGCAGGGCGTAGCTGTAGGCACCGACTGCATAGAAACCGACATAGCCCAGGTCCAGCAGACCGGCCAGACCGACCACGATGTTCAGGCCCAGGCCGAGCATGACGTAGATCAGGATCAGCGTGGCGATGTCCACCGCACCGCGCGAACCGAAGAATGGCCAGATGAACGCAAGAACGATCAATGCGGCCAGGCCCCAGCGTTGGGTTTTCGGCTGAGTCAGGAAATCGCTGGTCTTCTGCGAGATCAACGGCTTTTCGGTACCGCGGCGCATGCTGCCGATCTGTTCTGCGAACAGTACGCGCAAGAACAGCATGACCGAACAGAAGGCAATGATGGTCAGGGTCAGCGGGCTGGCGTTCTGCACTTGCAGGGTGACGCCGGAAAAGGCCAGTTTCAGGCCGAACACCGGGTAGGCCACGGCCCAGACCAGCGCGGCGCTGAACAGCGCCTGTTTGAAAGACTTGCTCATACTTTCTCAACCTCCGGACGACCCAGGATGCCGGTCGGTCGGAACAGCAGCACCAGGACCAGCAGGCCGAAGGCCACGACGTCCTTGTACTGATCACCAAAAATGTCGGCACCGAACGCTTCGGCGACGCCCAGTACCAGGCCACCGAGCACAGCGCCCGGGATCGAACCGATACCGCCCAGGACGGCAGCAGTGAACGCTTTCAGGCCGACCAGAAAGCCGGCGCTCGGGTTGATCACGCCGTACTGCATGCTCAGCAGCATCGCCGCGACGGCAGCCAGTGCAGCACCGACCACGAAGGTCAGGGCAATGATGTTGTTGGTGTTGATCCCCAGCAGGTTGGCCATTTTCATGTCCTCGGCACAGGCGCGGCAGGCACGGCCCATGCGTGAGCGGGAGATGAACAGGGTCAGGCCGGTCATGGCCAGCAGGGTGACGACAAAGACCACGATCTGCATGTAGGAGATCAGCACTTCCTGAGCGCCACCGGGCCCGAACGACAGGCTGCCGGGCAGCAGGTTGGGGATGGCGAAGTTGCCGGAGCCCTGAGAAAGCTGAACCGAGTTCTGCAGGAAGATCGACATGCCGATTGCAGAAATCAGTGGAATCAGACGGTTGCTATTGCGCAACGGACGGTAGGCCACACGCTCGATGCTGTATCCGTAGGCACTGGTTACGACGATGGCTGCGGCGAAACCGGCAATCATCAGCAACGGCAGGCTGTGAATACCCAGCATCGCCAGACCGGCGAGTGCCATGAAAGCTACATAGGAACCGATCATGTACACCTCGCCATGGGCGAAGTTGATCATTCCGATGATGCCGTACACCATCGTGTAGCCGATGGCGATCAATGCATACGTACTGCCAATGGTCAGGCCATTGACCAGCTGCTGCATGTAGTGGAATAACTCGGGCATTTACCGCGCTCCTAAAAACCTGATCTGCATTTCTCTGACCTGCGCCGGGGTGGCATTCTGTCGATGCGTAGCCTGTCGCGCTGTCAGGGAACCGCTGTTGACGGTTTTAAGATTTTCAGGGGGCCTCGTGCATGCAGTTCGGGTCGTCGAAATGTGCGTACGGGCCTGGATTCGTAAAACAAAGCCCACTGCGCTGGCAGTGGGCTTTGAGGGTTAACGCAAGCAGCTTATTTGGCGGCTTCGGTCTTGGGTTTGCCGAAGTGCCACTCGTAAACCACGAACTGGAAGTTCTTCAGATCACCTTTGTCGTCGTAGCTCAGCTCGCCCATAGGGGTCTTGAACGTGCCAGCATGGATGGCAGCAGCCACCTTGGCGGTGTCTTCGGACTTGGCGGCGGCGATGCCATCAGCAATGACCTGAACGGCGGAGTAGGACGGGTAAACGAACGGGCCGCTCGGGTCTTCTTTCTTGGCCTTGAAGGCTTCGGTCAGCGCCTGGTTGGCCGGGTCCTGGTCAAAGGATTTCGGCAGGGTGACCAGCAGGCCTTCGGACGCATCGCCAGCGATTTGCGAGATGGACTCGTTGCCCACGCCTTCAGGTCCCATGAACTTCGCGTTCAGGCCTTTTTCCTTGGACTGGCGCAGGATCTGACCCAGCTCCGGGTGGTAGCCGCCGTAGTAGACGAAGTCGACGTTGGCTTGCTTGAGCTTGGCGATCAGCGACGAGAAGTCCTTGTCACCTGCGTTGATACCTTCGAACAGAGCAACCTTGACGCCTTTTTTCTCCAGCGTCTGCTTGACTGCTGTCGCGATACCTTCGCCGTACTGCTGCTTGTCGTGAATCACAGCAACGATTTTCGGCTTGGCGACGTCGGCAATGTAGTTGCCTGCGGCCGGGCCCTGGGCGCTGTCGAGACCGATGGTGCGGAATACCAGTTTGTAGCCGCGTGCGGTGATTTCCGGGCTGGTGGCAGCCGGGGTCACCATGATGATGCCTTCGTCTTCGTAAACGTCGGACGCTGGCTGGGCGGAGCTGGAGCACAGGTGACCGACCACGTATTTCACACCGTCGTTGACCACCTTGTTGGCGACCGCAACGGCCTGTTTCGGATCGCAGGCGTCATCGTATTCGACGGCTTCAAGCTTTTTGCCATCCACGCCGCCTTTGGCGTTGATCTGCTCGATGGCCATTTTGGCACCGTTGAACTGCATGGTGCCGTATTCGGCAACCGGGCCGGTCTTGGGACCGGCGATGCCGATCTTGATGGTGTCAGCTGCGAACGAATGGCTGGCAACCCCCGCCATAACCAGTGCGGCAAACAGCCTTGAAAGCTTATTGGTACCCTTAGTCATGATGCTCCACTCTTGCGTTGTAGTTTTTATAATCCTGATGGCCAAGGCTCCAGGACCGGATTCGATCACCGGTTCTCCCACGCCGCCAACTGTACCGGAACAGTTTAGAGTGCCGCTTGTTGGCTTGGAAAGCCGGGCGTTTGGGGACAAACCGATGCGTGTCGCTTAATCGAAAGAAAGTTACAGAATCAAACCGCCTGAGGCGCTGAAATCGCTTCAGATCCATAAGGTTATCTGCACTTTCCCGCGATAAATCACCTGCTTCTGGGCTTGCCGATGGGAAAGTCGGCGCTATCATTGCGCCGATTTTCTTTCTGGTGAAACCCATGACGCAAGAACCTAGCACCCTCTATGCCAAACTGCTTGGCGAAACCGCATCAATCACCTGGACTGAATTGCAACCATTCTTTGCCAAGGGTGCCCTGTTGTGGGTCGAACTGCCTCTGGATTTGATCGAAGTTGCCGAGGCCGTGGCCGAAAATGATGCAGTGAGGGTGTCTGCATGGCTGGCTGAAGGACAGGTCGGCAAGGTCTCGGAAAGCAAGGCGCTTGAGCTGGTGGAGACCGATCCTTCGCTCTGGGCTGTAGTGGTGGCACCTTGGGTTCTGATTCAAAACAGAGCGCAGGATTGATTTGCGCACCATTTAGGTGCCTGACGATTTGCCGGAGTGAGTTGGAAGGTAACTGTCCCGGCGTCGACGTAGCGTAAAACCACACCTGCCGACCAGTGACTACAAAGCGTAGCGTCAGGTACGGACGGGCCTGTGACTGGCAAATTCGTCATTGTCGGTCAGGTCGGCAAACACATCGGCAGGTTCTGAAACGTCGATGTCCGGGCCGTGCATGTGCGGTGGTGGCAGGGCAGACCAACGGGTAGTCGGTTCGCGCTCGTTCATCTGTCTGGCAAGGGGCAGGATTCGCTCCAGGGGCTGAGGCTTGCTGAACAGATAGCCTTGTACATAATCACTGCCGAACCGGCTGAGAAACTCAAGTTGAGCCGGGGTTTCCACGCCTTCCGTGACGACTTTCAGGTGCAGGGTATGAGCCATGACGAGAATCGCCTGGACGATTTCCATATCCTGTGGAGATTGGGGAATATCAATGATGAATGATCGATCGATCTTCAGCGTGTCCAGTGGCAGCCGCTTGAGATAGGCAAGCGATGAGTAGCCGGTGCCGAAGTCGTCAATCGACAGGGAGACCCCCAGGCTGCGAATGTGCTTGAGCATCAGAATGGTATTGCTGATATTGCCCATCAACGCATTTTCGGTCACCTCCAGTTCCAGTCGGCCAGGTGCAACGTCGGCGTCGGCCAGTGCCTGCTCGACCTCTTCGACCAGTTCGTCGCGGCCCAGCGTGAGTGCCGAGCAGTTGACCGTGATGATCAGCTGTTCCAGCCCTTCCTGACGCAGTGTGCGCAGGTCGTGACAGGCGCGGCGCAGCACCCAGTTATCCAGCTCGGCGATCAGACCGTTGGCCTCGGCAATGCCGATGAAGCGCCCGGGAGCCAGCAAACCGTGTTGCGGGTGATTCCAGCGCACCAGTGCCTCCAGCTTGGCAACGTGGCCAGTATGCATGTCGACGATAGGCTGATAGTAGACCTGCAGGCCGGTCTCTTCGCGCAGGGCATTGCGCAGTTCCTCCTCCAGATGCAGTTCCAGGCTGGCCCTGGTCTTGAGCGCGGGGCTGAAGAAATTGACCCTGTTGCGTCCGTTGCCCTTGGACTGGTAAAGCGCGAGGTCTGCGTGTTTGAGCAGTTCATCACAGGTCGAACCGTCGCGCGGGAATACGGCGATACCAATACTGGTCGTCATGACCATGCGCCTTCCTGCCAGCGCGATGGTTTCCTTCATTTTTTGCATGACCCGATAGGCCAGGCGTCGTGCCTCCTCGTAGTCCGGAATGCTCAGCAGTATGCAGAATTCATCGCCCCCGAAACGGGAGACCACGTCTTGCACACGGGTGGCGCTGCGGATGCGTTCGGCAATCACCTTGAGCAGTTCGTCACCGGCGTCATGGCCCAGACTGTCGTTAATGCGCTTGAAGTGGTCGATGTCCAGAAACATCACTGCAAGCATGCCGTTGTTGTAGGTGTGCTCCTGCAGCTTTTCGGCAAATATCTGATTGAAGCCCCGGCGGTTGATCAGGTTGGTCAACGGGTCGTAATGGGCCACCTGCTGAAGCGAGACGCGGGCCTGATCCAGCTGGCTGAGCAGCGCGTTGACGCGTTGCAGGTCGTGCTCCTTGCCTTGCAGTTTCTTGTCGGCCATTGCCGCGCTGATGCTGCCGGCGATGATAAGCAGGGTGATGGCGGCAATGGTAAGCCCAAGCTGCTGGCTGTTTTCGGTGCCGGGGATGTGCAGCGCAGCGCCTTCGGGCATGACCAGTCGCAGTGCCCTCATGCCCATCAAGTGCATGGTCAGCAAACCCGCACCCAGCAGAAGACTCACTCCGTAGCGGAACATCTGATGAAACATGCCGTTGTACTGACGCAGATGCCGGGACAGTGTCAGCAGAGCAATGCTGGAAAGGACGGCAACCACGATCGACAGCGCGAACATCCGTGGTTCGTAGTACTGCGTGGCAGCGGAGCGCATCGCCGACATGCCCAGATAGTGCATGACACTGATGCCGGTCCCCATGACCAGCGAACTGATCAGACAGCGCCTGAGCGTCAGCTCAGGGATGGTCAGGGCTCTCATGGCCACCAGTGCAGTGATCAGCACGATCAGCAGGGAAGCCAGCGTGACTGTAAGATCGTAAGAGATTTTCAGCGGGGCCTCAAACGCCAGCATGCTGATGAAATGCATCGCCCACACGCCGCCCGCCAGGCATAACGCGCCCAGTGCTTTCCACAGGCGACGGCTCTTGATGGCGTCGACCTGAATGACACGGTCGGCAATATCCAGCGTGGCGAAGGATGCGGCGCAAGCCACACCGTAAGCCAGCGCTACCAGAAACAGGTTATGACTGCAGTCGATTAATAATTGCCCGTCCGCTGGGAGGCCAGCGAATACGTTCAAACCCAGCCACTCCATAGCACGCCCTATTCTCACTACAAGAGCGCCAAGCCTCAGGACCTGGCGGTTTGAGCTGAGTATAGAAGCTGTTTACAACCTGCCACCTCTACGAGCTGCCATTTTGATATTGACTCAATAACGAATAGTTATAAAAGGCCATCATGTCCCATGTGTAGTTACGAATGTTTACAGACAGATAGCGCTTCTGCTTCTAGATTGAAGTGACTGAGAGTCAAGGGATGGATGCCTTATGAACGCGCTCCAGGCTGAAAACGCTACTCAGGCTGCCAATGCCTGGCGAGTGTTGTTCCTGCTTTTTCTGGCCAATCTGTTCAACTTCTTTGATCGCACTATCCCGGCGATCATCGTCGAGCCCATTCGTCTGGAATGGCATTTGAGCGACTTTCAACTGGGGCTGCTGGGGACTGCGTTCACGCTGGTCTACGCTGTCGCCGGTCTGCCATTGGGGCGCATGGCCGATAACGGGTCGCGCAAGAAACTCATGGGCTGTGGTCTGGCGGTCTGGAGCGGGTTGACGGCGGTCAATGGCATGGTGGGCAGTTTCTGGACCTTCCTGCTGGTGCGCATGGGCGTCGGCATAGGTGAGGCCAGCTACGCGCCTGCTGCCAACTCGCTGATCGGTGATCTGTTTCCAGCCCATCGGCGTGCGCGGGCCATGGGGCTTTTCATGCTGGGTCTGCCGTTGGGGCTGCTACTGGCGTTCTTTACCATCGGCGCTATGGTCAAGGCGTTTGACAGCTGGCGGGCACCTTTCTTTATCGCTGCGGTACCCGGTCTGTTGCTGGCCGTGTTCATCTTTTTCATCAGGGAGCCCAAGCGCGGCGCGGCTGAAAGCGTGCGGATGTCAGAGGCGAAGATTGAAAAGCCGATCCGCCGTGTGCTGTCGATTCCGACCTTTCGCTGGCTGGTGCTGGGCGGTCTGACCTTCAACTTTGCGACCTACGCCTGCAATTCATTTATGGTGCCGATGTTGCAGCGCTACTTTCTGCTGCCCTTGCAGGAAGCTGCGGTGGCGACCGGGGTTATCGTCGGCGTCACCGGGCTGATCGGTCTGACGCTTGGGGGCTGGATAGCCGACAAACTGCATCAGCGCTTTTCCAATGGACGGCTGTTGTTTGCGACCATCAGCATGTTGATCGCCGCTCTGGCCACAGGCTATGCGCTGCATGCAGGGCAGATCGGGATCGGCGTATTCGTGGCGGTGTTCAGTCTGGGCTGGCTGTTCGCCTACAACTTCTACACCTGCGTTTACACTGCGATTCAGGACGTGATCGAACCGCGCCTGCGGGCCACGGCCATGGCGCTGTTCTTTGCCGGGCTTTATTTGCTGGGTGGAGGGCTTGGGCCGGTGGTGGTCGGTTTGCTGTCTGATCACTTTGCTCATGCAGCGATGAGCGTTGCGGGTGTCGGGGTGATGAGCGAAAGCTTCAAGGCCATCGGTTTGCACGATGCCATGTACCTGATCCCGGCAGCGCTGTTTCTGACCTTGCTGTTCCTGTACCAGGCTTCGCGCTGTTTCAGCCGCGATGCCGAACGGATGAGGGCGAGGATGGCGGCTGACGAGCCGGTGGAAGAGCTGGCACAGGGGATTGTCGTGGCCAGGCAGTGATTGCGCTGGTGCAAGACCGGACGCAGAGCGTCCAGAACGATAGTTAAGGTCATCGTTCCGCACGCTCCAGTGAACTGCCCCCAAGAAGTTGGACACCAA